>CATWBR010000227.1 GCA_958349075.1 uncultured Clostridium sp. | reverse complement strand
ACTTATTTGAAACAGAGCGGATAGAAGAAATCAAAAAGTAGATGGCATGAAAAACGTATTGCAGGTGAAAGTACGCCTTACTGGTAAAGGGCGGCTCAGGCGGATAAGGAGGCTTTTCAGATGAAAGAAATTATTGACTTTATGGAAGAGAATGTGGATGGAAGAACGCTGTTTACAAAGGAGCTGGTTTACGAATTGGAAAATGGCGCATTGCAGGGCGTATACTCTGACCAGATATCCTTTTCTAATCTGAAATACTCCCAAAGCGGATTTCAGATAGATATGTTTATTGTATCCAACGAGAAAATATGGCTGATTGGTAAGGAAGGACAGCGGGATAAACTAAGAAAGGATTTCAGCTCGGTATCCATGTTTCGCTTTGAACTGGCCATGCGGAAAAGTACGAACGCCGTAACAGGTTGTTTTCGTTTTATTTCCGCTTCCGGGAAAAATGTGCCGGCAGAAGCTGTCGTAAGTGGAATTTATGATGTGCGTGTTGAAAACAGTGTGCTGAAATTATCGGAATCCCAGGTCTTGTACCGGGATCAGCCGATACAGGACGGGCGTTATAAGCCGGTTGCTTTTCAAGCGGAACATCGTTTTTACTGCATGGACGGAAAACTGCATTATGAATACGATGGACGGTGTTTTGACGTGGACGCCAAAACGATGCAGCGCCGCCATAGCTCCGATACCTTCCCTCCATTTTTTTCAATTGAGAAGTAAGCAGTTCAAGAAAAAATATCGCCTTATCGGCAAAGGACGGCCTTGGAGGATTCCGCCCCCACACCCCACATCCCAAAAAAACAAGCGGCCAAGCCAAATGAAAGGAGAAGATCATGATTAAAAAAATAATGTTGGTATTAAGTGCAGTGTTTATAATTTCGACATTTGCCGGAGCCGGTTATATTTTCTTACATAGAGGCAGGGTTAATCTGTCTTCTGCCGGAGCAGAAGCCGAAAAAGAAAGCGGAGAAGCGGACCGTCCTTCACAGGCACTGTCTTTAACAGAGAAAAGTACAGAAGACAGTGCAGAGGATAGTACAGCGGATAGTGCAGCAAACAGTGCAGCGGATAGTGCAATGAACGAAGCAGAGAACCGTGCAGAGGACGGAGCAAAAAACAACACAGAGAACGGAGCAGGTGAGGATGGGGAGGGAGATTACGATACAGTGCTTCTGGACGGAGCCAGAAGGCTGTGCAGAACCTACTTTAAATCAGGAGACTTTTCCTATCAGATCGTAATCACGCCCGGAGGGCGCAGGAACAGAAACCAACTGAATGTAGATGTAGTAAAGAAAGATGGGATAGGCTACACCGTTCTTAACCGGCTTTCCATGTACTATGATCCGGAGTATCCGTTCTGGATGCAGAGCAGTATGGATCAGGCCGCCTATCAGGCGGATGGAACTATCAAGGAATACCAGATTGCTCCATCTGAGAATGGCTTTATAGGGCTTTACGGACAGCTGGAGGCGCAGGGAAGCTATTTTCCTCTGGATGATTTATTTATGCCGGAATTTTTCTCCAGACCTCTCAACGAGACAGATCTTATTGGCATGACTGTGGCTGATATGAAAATCCTGAGAAACCAGTATTACGCTGTCCATGGAAGGATATTTGAAAAGCAGGAGCTGAAAGATTATTTTCAGGAAAAAACATGGTATCTGGGAGATAAAACAGCGGATGAATTTGACGAGACCGTGTTTGGCGGTCTGGAAAAAAGAAATATTGCATTTTTAAAGAAAGCAGAAGCTGAATTTGACGAAGAAAAGAGCAAAGAGGTGAAAAAAATTTATGACGGGCTTTTAACGGCTCCCTATGCCTCTCTTCTTACTGCCCATACGGAAATGGGAGTAAGCCTGTATTCTGATATTCAGCACAGGGCAGATAAAGGGATATATTATGAAGCAGAAGGCACGATTTACACACCGGTCATTCTTTCACCCAAGCAGTATGAAGCGGTCATGAAAGAGGGAAAAGAAGAAAGGATTTGTGTGAATGAGCTGACGAAAGAGACGGCTGCTGTAAGAAGGACAGACAATTCCGATTATGGCGACTGCATGCTTTTTTATGATTCTGGTACAGAATCAGGAAAAACATCGGGAGAGGATACGCCCCATTACTATTTTCTGTCCTACGAGCCTTATTCAGGAAATTATACTTTGTGGGCAAATAGCGCCGATACGCTGTTTAAAAATATTTATAAAGGTACGGTCTATGTGCTCAAGGGAGCGGAACATGAGTGGTATCAATATTTTAGTATCCCGGATAAAGAGTATTTGGAAAGCGGCGAAAGAGTGATGCGGTTCGATGATATAACCAATCAAGGAGCAGCTGGTTACGGCGGAGGCCAGCCGGTGTTCGATGAAAAGGGATATTTAAAGGCGATTTATTATTATGGAGACTGATTCTGCCCTTGAAAAGGGAATCGGAATGGGAAAACCAGCCATAAGGGTGTGAGTGTATGGATGAGAGACTGTCAATGACGAAGTCCGGATAACCGGAAGAGTAAACAATCTCCTATTAAAAAAAGAATGAAACTCCGCAAAAAATATCATGAATGGGGAAGTCCCATTTGATATGATGCAGTCTGGAAGGTGTCAGGATTCCGACCTGATAAGACAGAAGAGAAATGGGCGAAACAATGAGGCCAGGGCAGATTGTTTTAAACCCTGGCGTATAATCATATGAATACCTGATAAGGTATACGATAGCGTTAATGGAAAGAGGTAAAAAATGGCAGATATTCTTGTGCATGGGCTGACCCAGAACAATCTGAAGCACGTCACATTCCGTATTCCAAAGGAAAAAATTACGGTGTTTACCGGCGTGTCCGGTTCCGGCAAGTCCAGTATTGTTTTTGATACTATCGCCGCTGAGTCACAGCGGCAGATGAACGCCGCCTACCCGGCCTTTGTGCGCTCCAGACTGCCGAAATATCCGAAGCCGGCAGCAGAGCGCATAGACAACCTGACGGCCTCAGTGGTGGTGGACCAGTCTCCCCTGGGCGGAAACGCCCGCTCCACGGTGGGAACTATAAGCGGCCTGTATGCCAGCCTCCGTCTGCTGTTTTCACGCATCGGGAAGCCCTATGCGGGTACGGCTTCTTACTTCTCCTTCAATGATCCCAACGGAATGTGCAGGACCTGTTCCGGCCTGGGAAAGATTACAAAGGTCGATGTGGAAGCGGTTCTGGATATGGATAAATCATGGAATGAGGGCTGCGTCAAGGACTCCCTTTACCGCCCCGGCTCCTGGTACTGGAAACAGTACGCCCAGTCCGGTCTCTTCGACTTAGACAAGCCAATCAGAGCGTATTCCGGTGAGGAATACAACCTGCTCTTATATGGCTCCCGCGACGGCAAAGGCGAACCGGAAAACCCAAAGGTGACCGGGCTGTACCACAAGTACACAAAGACGCTTCTCAACCGGGACATCAGTAATAAGAGCAGGCACACCCGGGAGAAATCCCAATCACTGGTTGCTGAGATGGAGTGTACCGACTGCCATGGGAAGCGGCTGAACGGGGCAGCGTTGAGCTGCAGAATAAAGGGTTACAATATCGCTGATCTATGCGGTATGGAGCTGACCGGACTTCGGGAAGTTCTGGCTGAGATTACCGACCAAAGGGTGGACGTCCTGGTGCAGACCATCATTGAAGGTCTGGACAGGCTGATTGAAACAGGCCTTCCCTACCTTCACTTGAACCGTGAAACTCCCTCCCTTTCCGGCGGCGAGGCCCAGCGCCTGAAGCTGGTCCGATACATGGGCAGCAGCCTGACCGGCCTGACCTATATCTTTGACGAACCAAGTGCCGGAATGCATCCCAGGGACGTTTACCGGATGAACAATTTGCTGCGGCAGCTCCGGGACAAAGGCAACACGGTTCTGGTGGTGGAGCATGACAAGGATGTGATTTCCATTGCTGACCATGTGATTGACGTGGGACCGGGGGCCGGACAAAACGGAGGAGAAATTGTATTTGCAGGCAGCTATCCGGAGCTGCTTCTGGCCGATACCCTGACAGGAAAGGCAATGAGACGGGTACTGCCCATCAAGGAGACGCCGCGGCAGGCTGCGGGAAGCCTGCCTGTCAGGGGGGCCTGCCTCCACAATCTTAAGCATGTGGATGTGGACATCCCGTTGGGGATTATGACCGTGGTGACCGGCGTGGCCGGTTCGGGCAAGAGTACCCTGATCTCCCGGGTATTTGCAAAGCTCTATGAGAGCAATATCGTAATGGTGGACCAGGGACCCATCACAGCCACCAACCGTTCCACACCGGCCTCTTACCTGGGCTTTTTCGATGAAATACGAAGGCTTTTAGCAGGAGAGAGCGGCAGACCGGACAGTCTGTTCAGCTTTAACTCCGCCGGGGCCTGCCCGGTATGCGGCGGTAAGGGCGTCATTGTCACCGAACTGGCCTTCATGGATCCTATAGTGACTGAATGCGAGGCCTGCGGCGGTGTGCGGTATAATGAGGAAGCGCTTGCCTGCACCTACAAGGGAAAGAATATTGTGGAGCTGCTGGGCCTGACTGCGTCCCAGGCCCTTCAGGTGTTTGAGGACGCCAAGATCCGCAGGCGCCTTAAGGTGATGGAGCAGGTGGGATTAAGCTATCTGACCCTTGGCCAGCCCCTCAGCACCCTGTCCGGAGGGGAGCGCCAGAGAATCAAGCTGGCGAAGAACCTGGGCAGAAAGGGGAGTATTATTGTGATGGATGAGCCCACCACCGGACTGCATATGTCCGACATTGAAAACCTGCTCAGTCTGTTTGATTTGATCGTGTCCCGCGGCAATACGCTGGTGGTGATTGAGCACAACCTGGATGTGATGAAGCAGGCGGACTGGATCATTGATATTGGGCCGGACGGCGGGAAGAACGGCGGCCAGGTGGTATTTACCGGCACACCTGTGGAAATGCTGCGCTTCGCCAGGACATTGACAGCGGACAGCCTGAGGGCATCCCTGGGCTAAGGCGCAAGTTATTTTATAGAAAAACGGCATGCGGCAAAATTGCTGCTGTTTTTAGGAGAAGGGATGGGAATGGAGAAAAAAATACTGCTGGTTGACGATGAAAAAGATATTGTTGACATGATGGAAGAAGTGTTGAATAAAGAGGGATTTTCCCATATACAGAAGACATTTACCGGAGCAGATGCGTTGAAGCAGTGCCGTGACTTCCAACCGGATATCGTTATTTTGGATATCATGCTTCCGGATATGGACGGACTGGAGGTATGCCGGCAGATTCGGGAGTTTTCCTATTGCTCGGTTTTGTTCCTGTCCTCAAAGAATGATGATGTTGATAAAATCCTTGGACTTTCCTTGGGCGGCGATGATTACGTTACCAAGCCGTTCAGTCCCAGGGAGGTGGTATTCCGCATAAAGGCCCAGCTTCGCCGCCAGCAGTATCAATCGGCCTCAACATCAAAACCGGAAGCGCGGTTGTGCGCCGGCCCGCTTTTGATGGAGCGGGAAAGCTGCCGGGTCTATAAAGAGGGACAGGAAATCCAGCTGACCGGCCGTGAATACCTGCTGCTTGCCTATTTTATGGAAAATGCGGATAAGATCATCAGCAAGGAGCGGCTCTATGAACAGGTTTGGGGAGAATACAGCAGTATCTGTGATAATACCATCATGGTGCATATACGGCATCTGCGGGAAAAGATAGAGAGGAATCCTTCCAACCCGCAGCAGCTTATTACTGTGAAGGGCTTGGGCTATAAGCTCAAAAAGAGGAGCGAATAAATGAAACGATCTGGCTGCCGTACGATTTTTCATATCTGTCTGATTTTTGTTCTGTCGCTGCTTGGCGCTCTTTTGATGGCAGTCTGCCTTTTCTTTATGACAATCACCATCCGAAAGCCGGACGGCAAGACTGCGAGAAGCGATTGGCCCATACGGTTTACTGAGGAATTCAAGGATCAAATTATTTTTGCCGGAACAGTCTGGCAGGTTAAGCAGGCGGGGCTGGCAGCTTTGCAGGACAATGGGATAGGAGTCCAGCTTTTGGATGCTTCCGGCCGTGAAGTATTCGGTTATCAGAAACCGGAGCAGGCTGGTACTGCATATACCAATGCGGAATTGCTGGAGCTTTATCATAGGGGACAAATGGAAAACAGCGCAACAACCCCCTTTATGGGCGCGGTTTCCCATGCCGGGAAGGAGTGCGTTTATATTCTGTACTTCCCTGTGAGTATCTCTAAAGTCACCATGTATCTAAGCGGAGAGCGGTTTGCAGGCGGCAGGGCCATACTTTTGCCGATTCTGCGGGCGCTTCTTTTGCTGGTTTTGTTTTTAGGCGTTCTCTATGGACTTTTTATGACAAAGGCAATGAAGAGGCTGACGGCCGCCGTTAAGGAGATTTCAGACCGCAGTTATCTTCCGGTTCAGGAGCCGGGCCTGTTCCGTGACCTGTATGGCAGCCTGAACATGCTGGACGCGGAAATCAGAGCCGGCGACCGGCTGCGGGCACAGACGGACAAAATGCGTGAGGAATGGATAGCCAATATCACCCATGACTTAAAAACGCCCCTTTCACCCATCAGGGGGTATGCGGAGCTGCTTGGAGAGGACGGCGGCAAAACCGAAGAACAATGCCGGCGTTATGCCGGAATCATGCTGAAAAATGCAGCTTATATGGAGGCGCTGATTGACGACCTGAAGCTGACCTACCAGTTAGAAAACGGGATGCTTTGCGCTAACCGGAAGGAGCAGAACCTTATCCGGTTTCTGAGGGAGTTGGTGATTGATATTCTCAATACCCCGGAATATGAAAACCGCGCCATTGATTTTGAGAGTACAGCAAACGCCGTTTCCTTTTCCTTTGACCAAAGGCTTTTTACAAGAGCCTTCCGAAATTTAATCATCAATGCCTTTGTACATGGAAAAGACGATACGAAGGTCTTTCTGTGCCTGCGGGCCTCTGATACCATGCTGAAAATTGAGGTGGCTGATAACGGAAAGGGCATGAGTCCGGAACTAGCGGAGCATATGTTTGACCGCTATTACCGGGGAACCGGCACAGAACAGAAGACGGAGGGAAGCGGCCTGGGTCTGGCAATCTCCAAAGGCATTATTGAGCTGCACGGCGGCAAAATTACAGCTGTCAGCGTTCCTGCGGCTGGAACCACTTTTTTCATTGAGTTTTTAAGAAGTTAAGGTTAATTAAGGTTACATGAATATTAGATTAAGGTTGGCAGATTATCATTATATTTAGTGATAGCTGCCGGCCTTTTCTA
>CATWBR010000226.1 GCA_958349075.1 uncultured Clostridium sp. | reverse complement strand
TCTCTTCGCCCTGTCCGCAGTCTTTTTAATCATGTTCTGCGTACTGATCGGCAGGCTGTTCAAGCTGCAGATTGTCGAGGGAGAAGAGTATCAGGATGCCTATATAGCCCTGGCAGAAAAAGTAATAAAGACAGCAAGTACAAGGGGCAATATTTACGACAGAAACGGAAACGTCCTGGCTTATAACGAGCTGGCCTATTCCGTTACCATACAGGATATCGGAGCCTTCAGGAAAGCAAGCCAGTACGATTCGGACTGGAACAGCATGCTTTACGAACTGGTGACGATTCTGAACAAACACGGTGAAACCGCCCAGGGAAGCCTTGAACTTATGATAGACCACGATGGAGAAGTGGCCTATTCCACAAAGACAGAGGCAGCCAGAAAGCGGTTTTTAAGAGATCTATACGGTCTTAAAAGCGTGGATGAACTGACGGATAAGGATGGCGATGCACCCGCAGACGTCACGGCCGGAGAACTCTTTGATAAATTAAAGAAGCAGTATAAGCTGGAGGACACGAAGGACAGGGACGGTAAGGCCGTGGAGGTCCCGGACGACATAGCCCTTCAGATAATTAACATCCGTTACACCATGCGTTTTACTGCTTTCCAGAAGTACGAGACGACCACCATCGCTTCCAACATCAGCGACGAGACGGTGGCCGACATATTGGAGCACTCGGCTATCCTGCCGGGCGTCGACATCGATGAATCCACGATACGAGTCTATAATGAGAGCCTTTACTTTGCTCCGATTGTAGGTTATACCGGAAAAGTTACAACGGAACGTCTGGAAGAACTGAAACAGGTCAACGACGATTATGAACTCAACGACGTCGTCGGAAGAACCGGTATCGAATCTTCAATGGAGCTTGAGCTCAAGGGGAAGAAAGGTTCCCAGACCGCCTACGTGGACAACGTGGGAAGAATACTGAATATCACGGATGAAGTTCAGCCCGTGGCAGGCAATGATATCTGGCTGACGCTGGATCTCGATTTACAGAAGGCAATCTACAACATACTGGAGCGGCAGCTTGCCGGTGTGCTTCTGAAAACGATTGTCAATCAGGAAGCGAGCGAGATTGTCTATACCGACTCCTCCAATATCAGACTGCCGATAAAAGACGCCTATTTTCAGCTTATCAACAACAATGTCCTGTCCTTAGATCAGTTTGCATCCGAAGAAGCCTCCGATGTGGAGCGCCAAATCAATGTCAAATATCTGAACGCCAGGGCAAGGGTAGAGAATGATATCAAGAATGAGCTCATGTCCGGGAATGCCGCAATGATGCGGGATTTATCGGAGGAGATGCAGGCGTACATGATTTATATTTACACCTATCTCGCCAGTGACGAGGCGGGTGTTGTCCTCAGGGATTCCATCGACACGACGAGTGCGGAGTACCAGGCGTGGAAGAACAATGCCATCAGTTTGCGGGATTACCTTTATTACGGTATTGCCAGCAACTGGATTGATACGACAAAGCTTAATATCACCAGCAAGTATTCCAACGCCGACGATGTTTTTTCCGCCCTGGTGGACTATGTGTTCCAGAATCTGGAGGAAGATCGCGAATTTACGAAAAAGATTTACCGTTACCTGATCAACAACAATGTGGTAACGGGAAAGGAACTCTGCCTTGCCCTCTATTCCCAGAATGTACTGGCCTATGACGAGGAGGAGGTAAACCGCCTCCGTTCCAGCGGGGAAGAATATGCCTTTGAATTTCTGATGAACAAGATACGCAATATCGAGATTACACCGGCCCAGTTGGCCCTCGACCCCTGCACGGCCAGTTGTGTTGTCACCAATGTCCGCACGGGAGAGGTTATGGCACTCGTTACGTATCCCAGCTACGACAGCAACCGGATTTCCGATCCGGAATATTTTGCACAGCTCAATTCGGATCAGTCCCTGCCGCTTCGAAACAACGCAACCCAGACGCTGAAGGCGCCCGGATCCACCTTTAAACCGATCACGGCCATCGCAGGCCTGGAAGAGGGGGCCATCCGGATCGATGAGACCATCAACTGTACCGGTATCTACGAAGAGGTGAGCAATCCAATCAAGTGCTGGAAATATCCGGGATTCCATGGCCCGTTAAATATTATCGGCGGTATCGAGAATTCCTGTAACTACTTTTTCTCAGATTTGGCCCACCGGCTTTCCCTCGATGAAGAAGGGAATTATAATGCCGAAAAAGGCCTTGAGGTCATCAGGAAGTATGCCACGATGTTTGGCCTGGATCAGCCTTCGGGAATCGAAATTTTCGAGGCGAAACCTGAGATCAGCAACACCGACCCGGAGCGTTCCGCTATGGGACAGGGTACGCACAACTATACAAATGTCCAGTTGGCACGCTATGTCACGGCACTGGCCAACCGGGGAACTGTCTTTGATTTAAGCCTGATCGACAAGGAGACCGACTCCCAGGGCAATCTGGTGAAGGATTACACTCCGGCGGTTCATGCCCAGCTCGAATTCGCCCCTTCCACATGGGACGCTGTGCAGCAGGGTATGAGACAGGTTATCGCAAACAGCAGTACCAAACGCATTTTTAGCAACCTGGATGTCCATATAGCAGGAAAGACAGGTACGGCCCAGGAGACCGAGAAGAGGGGAAACCATGCATTCTTCGTTTCCTTTGCTCCTTATGAGAATCCGGAAATCGCCGTGACCGTCAACATTCCAAACGGCTATTCGTCGTCCAACGCTGCCATGGCGGCAAAACATGTATACCGTTACTATTATAAGAATACGACACTTGATGATATTATGACCTCGGGAGCGTTAGACGCATCCAACGAGAGGATCAACGGAGACTAAGAGGTGAGTGTTTCATGCAAAGCTCAGTAGTGATCAAAGGAAGCAAGGCCGGTATGACTGTAATACTGAACCCTGACGTCCCCTTTGAACAACTGATTGAAGACATAGGAAAAAAGTTCAGGGAGAGTTCCAGATTCTGGGGTTCGATACAGATGACGCTGACTCTGGAGGGACGTACACTTGCACCTGCTGAGGAATTTCAGATTGTGGATGCCATCACGGCCAATTCACAGATTGATATTCTCTGTATTCTGGACACCGATGCCAACCGTATCGCCAGATGTGAAAAGGCCCTGACGGAACGTCTGATGGAACTTTCATCCCAAACCGGACAGTTTTATAAGGGCAGCCTTCACAGAGGCGATGTCCTGGAGTCGGAGGCCAGCATTGTGATTATCGGTGACGTCGGACAGGGCGCCCGCGTGATCGCAAAGGGCAATGTGATTGTGCTCGGAGCGGTGAACGGCACTGTCCATGCAGGGGCGGCCGGCGGAGGTGCCGTGATTGTCGCTTTCGACCTGGCGCCCGTGCAGCTTCGCATCGGTGATTTCAGTACCAGAGCGGAAGAGAAAGGGAAACGTCTGGGCAGAGGCCCTATGGTTGTTTCCGCGGAAGAGGACGGCCTTGTGGTCCGGCCAATTAAGAAGAGTTTTTTAAATTATTTAAATTTTATTTAATAGTGGAATTATTTCTGATTTTAGAGTAGAATAAAAGGGTAAACTGAATACAGGAGGATGTTCAAATGAGTGAAGTCATTGTTGTTACTTCCGGAAAAGGAGGCGTCGGCAAGACAACGACTTCCGCGAATGTCGGAACCGGCCTTGCCATGCTCGGAAAGAGAGTCGTATTAATCGATACAGATATCGGGCTCAGAAATCTCGACGTGGTCATGGGACTGGAGAACCGGATTGTTTATAATCTGGTAGACGTAGTGGAAGGCAATTGTCGCATGAAGCAGGCGCTTATTAGAGACAAAAGATATCCTAACCTGTTTTTACTGCCGTCCGCGCAGACGAGGGACAAGTCGTCCGTCAACCCGGCGCAGATGGTAAAGTTAGTAGAGTACCTGAGAGAAGATTTTGACTACATACTATTAGATTGCCCGGCCGGCATTGAACAGGGTTTTAAGAACGCCGTAGCCGGAGCAGACAGAGCACTTGTCGTCACTACCCCGGAGGTTTCCGCCATCCGCGATGCAGACCGCATTATCGGTCTTCTTGAAGCAGACGCCACCAAACGTATTGAACTGATCATCAACAGGATACGGATGGATATGGTGCACCGCGGTGACATGATGTCGGTGGATGATGTGATGGATATCCTTTCCATCCCTGTCATCGGCACGGTACCGGATGATGAGGACATCGTCGTTTCCACCAATCAGGGCGAGCCCCTCGTGGGAATGAACGGATATGCCGGACAGGCTTATCTGAACATATGCAAAAGAATACTTGGTGAATCGGTGCCGTTTATGAATCTGGAAAACAGCCGGAATATATGGTCCAGAATAACCTGTCTGCTGAAGCGGGCATAAGGGAGGGACTGTATGATGCATTTAGTGGAGCTGTTTGGCCGGAAGAATTCGGGCGAAATCGCAAGGCAGCGCCTAAAACTGCTGCTGGTTTCTGATCGGGCAGGCTGCTCGCCGGAACTGCTGGAGATGATACGGAATGACTTTATACACGCTGTCTCCAGGTATATGGAAGTGGATACAAACGATCTCACCGTATGCGTCATCAGAAGTGCGTCTGATGAATACAAGGGAAAAGTACCTGCGCTGTATGCCAGCATACCGATTCGCGACTTACAGAATAAGGGGCCATTTACAGCATGATATTCGATTACAATTTTAAAAATTACAACTTCCGCATAATTTTATATATGCTGGCTCTCAGTACACTTGGTGTCCTGGTTGTAGGCAGCGCAAGCGGAATGGACCGGGGAACCGTAATGAAGCAGATCGTCGGAGTGGTGGTTGCGTTGATTGTATGCGTGATCGTCTCCCTGATTGATTACCACAAGTATTTCAAATTCAGTTCACTGATCTATCTGGGCTGTGTTGGACTGCTGGTTGCGGTACATTTACTCGGGAAAAATACAAAAGGAGCAACCAGATGGCTGAAAATCGGAAGCATACAGATTCAGCCTTCTGAGTTTGTCAAAATAGGCCTGATTGTGATCCTTTCCTGGTTTTTAGCCAAAAACCAGGAAAGGATCAATAAGCCGTCCGTTCTTGGAACAGCGGCGTTACTGTGTGCCGTTCCTCTGGCACTGGTCTATATGCAGCCGAACCTGTCCACAACCATTGTCATTGCCTTTACGCTTGTCTGCATTGTATATGCCGCAGGCCTCAGTTATAAGTGGATTTTGGGAGTCATGGCTGCCGGAATACCGCTTACGGCGCTCAGTCTCTATCTGGCCCTGTTTGATATGGTACCGTTCCTGAAGAAATATCAGGCGCAGCGAATTCTGGCCAAGATATTCCACAGTGACAGCCAGTATGCCGACCTGAACCGTCAGCAGGACAACTCAATTATGGCGATTGGTTCGGGGCAGCTTAACGGAAAAGGGTTGTTTAACAACACCTTAAGCTCCGTTAAAAATGGAAATTTCCTCTCTGAGGAACAGACAGACTTCATTTTTGCGGTAATCGGGGAGGAGTTAGGTTTTATCCGCTGCGTTATCGTAATTTTGATCTATGCCCTGCTGGTCTATGAATGTATTTTCATTGCCAGCCGCGCAAAGGATACGGCAGGAAGACTTATCTGTACCGGTATGGCGGCTCTGCTTGCTTTTCAGAGTTTTGCCAATATAGCCGTTGCCACGGGAATCTTCCCGAATACGGGCTTGCCGCTGCCGTTTATCAGCTCCGGTATCAGTTCGCTTCTCAGCATGTTTATCGGTATGGGCATTGTTTTAAATATTGGACTTCAAAGAAAAAGCAGCAATCATTAAATTATTGTTTACATGAAGCGGTACTTTTGCCGTTTCTGTGCATCGCGAAACATGTTACTGTTCGCAGCACTGCCGTTTTACGGACGGGAGGTGAACGATAATATCATTAAGGAGGCAGGTTGTCGATGAATATAGGGTTAATTGCACATGATTCAAAGAAAAAACTGATGCAGAACTTCTGCATCGCTTATAAGGGGATTCTATCCAAACATTCCCTCTCTGCTACCGGCACAACGGGCAGACTGATTGAGGAGGTTACGAATCTTAACATCCACAAGTATCTTCCCGGCCATCTCGGAGGAGATTCACAGCTCGGAGCTCAGATCGAGCACAACGAGATCGATCTGGTCATCTTTTTAAGAGAGCCGCTAGTGCCGAAATCACACGAACCGGATGCCAATATCGTAATCCGTCTCTGTGACATGCACAATATTCCTCTGGCCACTAATCTCGCAACAGCAGAGCTTCTTATCAAATCTCTGGACCGCGGTGATATGGAATGGCGTGAGATGTATAAATAGGGGTGCGATATTGAAACGTATAATTATACAGTTTTCTCTCATACTCGCAGCGTCGGCGTTCACCGTCTCGGGCTGCGGAAAAAAGAGCGGACTAGAAGAAGCATATGTATTTGAAGAGCGTTCGCAGGCGATGTCCACCCATGGCGGCAGCGAACTGGCCCCCCTGTTTGCAGAGGATCTCTGTGTGGTCACCGGCGATGTGCAGGACGGTGACGCGTCCATGACGGCGGAGGCGGGAGCCCTCTTTAATACAAGTGACGGTTCCGTTATTTACAGCAAGAATGTATTTGAAAAGCTTTACCCGGCCAGCACCACCAAAATCATGACGGCCATCCTCGCAATAGAAGAGGGGACGCTCACGGATCAGGTGACAGTGACCCAGGATGCGGTTATTACCGAAGCAGGCGCTTCTCTCTGCGGAATCAAGCCGGGAGATGTCGTTACAATGGAGGATCTTCTCTACGGCCTGATGATGCCGTCGGGGAACGATGCCGCTAACGCCATTGCCGTACACATGTATGGCAGCATTGATGCATTTGCAGAACGAATGAATGCCCGGGCCAGGGAACTGGGAGCCACCGGGACTCATTTTATGAATCCAAGCGGTCTTACGGACGAGAATCATTACACAACGGCATACGATCTCTATCTGATGTTCAATGAGGCGATGAAGCAGCCGCTCTTCAGACAAATTATAGCCACTGATTCTTATACCGCCAATTACCAGAACGGCGCAGGCGAGGCTGTCTCAAAGACCTGGACCGTCGGCAACTGGTATCAGAAAGGCGAACGCGAAACACCGGCCGGAGTCACGGTTCTCGGAGGAAAAACCGGCACGACTCAGGCAGCCGGATACTGCCTCGTTATGGCATCCGGCGACAGTCAGGATAAAGAATATATTTCCGTAGTACTTAAATCAGACAGCCGTCCTTCACTCTATGATAATA
>CATWBR010000225.1 GCA_958349075.1 uncultured Clostridium sp. | reverse complement strand
ATCAGCAGCCGAGAGACTACAGGTCAAAGACAGATTGAAAAGCATATACATGGATGGAACTTCCGGATAATGACGGCCGGAGGTTCTTTTTTTGTTTTTCGGGAAAAAATTCGCGCTCCGGCGCGCGAGTCTGCCTGGGCAGGATGTGCACTGCGCCGAAACCGGTGATTTCCCGGTTCTGCCGCCTATATGAAGGTTTATGACAAAAAGTTATAGTTCAAATGATTTATAGATCGTGTACTTATAGAACATTGTAATATATGATTAAAACACATAAATAATTTTGGCTTATTTTGGTGAGTCAGGCAAACGCTATAAGGAGGGGAATTTACATGAAAAAAACAGGTACTCGGATTTTTATGTTAACCATTTTAGCCGCAATGCTCGGTGGGTTAAGCGGCTGTGGAGGATCGGGAAGCACTTCATCGGCGAAGCCCGATACGGAATCTTCAAAACAATCCGCGGGGGAACAGGGGGCGTCTGGGGAGACAACGCTTGAAAAGACGGATTTGACATGGGGAACAGGCACTCTGGGAGGCACGATCCAGTTGATGGGGACAGCATGTGCTTCCGTTTTGCAGGAGAAGATACCAAACATGACTGTCACGGTACAGGCAACGGGCGGTTCCATTGAGAATTGCCGCCTTCTGTCCTCGGGAGACATTAACATAGGACATACCACACAGATGTATGACGCCTTCGTAGGACAGGGACCGTTTGCGGAGGATGGAGCCAATGATAAAATCCTTGCGCTGATGGATTTGTATGATGTGGAGAGCGTGGCAATTGTGCTTGATAAAAGCAGTATTCAGTCCCTAGAAGATTTGCAGGGCAAGACCGTAGTCCTGGGACCTTCCGGGTCAGGAATTGCATCAATGGCGACGGCGCTTATGTCGGCCTATGGGTATGATGACAGTAACTGTAAGATGCTCAATCTGGCCAACGACCAGGCCGTAGACGCACTGAAGGACGGAACTGTGGATATGATATGGGGCTTCTGCAGTGCGAAAGTGCCGGCATCTTATCTGGAATCCCTTTATACCACGGTTGACTGCCGGGCGCTCCCTCAGGATCCGGAAAAAATAGAACTGGCCTGCAGTAAGAGCAAAGACTTCTTCCAGTCCGTCATTGCGGGCGGAACACTGCCATTCGTGGAAGCGGATTATGTAAATATGGCGGCTCCGGCAGAGCAGTTTGCTTCTGCGGCGATGAGCGAAGAAGTTGCCTATACATTTGTAAAAACAATCTGTGAAAATGTAGATTCGCTGGAGAGCTACTATGCTCCCGCAAAATGCATTACCGCTGAAAATGCGCTTCACGGCCTGCCGAAAGAAGTGCCGATCCATCCGGGCGCCGCTAAATATTTTAAAGAGGTGGGTGTATGGGATGATGCTTATACAATCGGCCAATAAAAAAGGAATCATGTAAAGGAATCAGGCAAAGGAACCAGCCTATAACGAAAACCCGGACCGCCGGACAGGATGTCCGGGTTTTTCATCAGATAAAAGAAAGGAAATTTGCATGGAAAACAAAATAAGCAAAATTGCAGGTAGAATTTTTCCTGTTGCGGCTTTTGCTATGAGTGTTTACCATCTCTGGCAGGTGATGATACCAACCATGGATCCAACCAAACATATGGATATCCACCTTGCGTTTGCACTGGCTCTGGTATTTTTGAGCGCAATGACAATCAAAGACGATAAGAATCCGCGCCGTGCATATTTGTCACAAATAGCAAGCATCTGCTTTTTGATTATGGCCCTTGTCTCCACCGGCTATATCTTTGTAAACTTTGAAGCTCTGCTGAACAGGGCGGGAAGGTACACGGGATTGGACACCGTCATCGGACTGCTGATGATTCTGGCTGTCCTGGAGGCCACGCGGCGTACCTACGGACTGCTCCTTCCGGGATTGGTTGTTATTTCCCTGCTGTACGGACATTTTGGAAAATTTCTGCCGGGACTTTTTCACCATGGCGGATATAGCTGGCCAAGGCTGATTGCCAGCGTCACTACATATCTGTATGGAATTTTCGGAACGGTCCTGAATGTTTCGGCCACCTACATTGTCCTGTTTATGATTTTTGGCGGCCTTTTGGAATCCAGCGGTGCGGGTCAGTTCTTTATCAATATTGCAATTGCCATCGGCGGAAAAACACGTTCCGGTGCGGCACAGGCAGCGGTAATCGGAAGCGGCCTGGTAGGTTCAATCAACGGAAGCGCCGTGGCAAACGTAGCCTCCACAGGCACTTTTACAATCCCAATGATGAAGGACAGGGGATATGAGCCGCATTACGCGGGTGCTATCGAGTCGGTTGCATCGACAGGCGGCATGATTATGCCTCCCGTCATGGGAGTCGGAGCCTTTATTATGGCCGGAATTATAGGCGTTCCTTACGCCAAGATTGCACTCTGCGCGCTGCCCGCTGCGCTCATGTATTATGTGACAACGGGAATTTCCGTGCATATGCGCGCCCTGCGCTGCGGCTTTAAACCGCTTCCGGACGAAATGATACCAGATAAGAAAAAGCTGATGAGGGAGGATGGGATATTCTTTCTTCCGCTGTTGGCAATTATAGTCCTTTTAATTTCAGGAACCTCGGTAATGCGAAGTGCATTTCTGGGCTGTGTGATACTGGTTATCTGCTATGCGGTGAAGAATTCCCTGCATAACCCGAAATTTATTTTTACACGCCAATTCTGGGGATTTCTTTATAACGGCCTGGTAAGCGGAGCTAAAAGCGCCATGACGGTTGCGGCAGCCTGTGCAGCAATGGGGATTGTCACACAAATCTTTGTTATGACGGGGCTTGCCATGAATATCGTATTTTTTATTAAAACACTATCCGGCAGCGTGGGCCTGGTTGCGTTAATTCTGACCATGGGGGTGACAATCCTGTTTGGTATGGGAGTTCCGACAACGGCCGCTTATGTTTTGGTGGCATCCCTGGCGGGCAGCGTATTGGTGGAACTGGGATTTGACAAGCTTGCCATCCATTTGTTCATTTATTACTATGCAGCCCTGGCTAATATCACGCCTCCGGTTGCCAGCGCGGCCCTTGTCGCCTCCAAGATTGCAAAGGCAGACTATTTTAAGACCTCGGTCACGGCCACGAGACTGGGACTTCCCGGATTTATCCTGCCGTTTATGTTCGTATACCATCAGGAGCTTTTGCTGCAGGGAAATGTGCTGTCGATTATTTCTATTATATTCTCCAGTTTTGTAGGCCTGTTCTGTATGTGTGCTTGCTTTGAAGGGTTTGTATTCCGCAAACTGAATCCTCTGGAACGTATATTGATGGCTGTATGCGCAGTCTGCGGCATCTGGCCGGGAATTAAGACGGACATTATCTGCTATGCGATTTTCATTGTGGTCATAGGCGGCCAGTATATGCAGAGCCGGAAACTAAAAAGAGCGGCGGGATGAGAGAGCGCGGGCTCATAAAGCGTGGGTACAGACAAACAGGCAATAAATGAACGGGCAATTAGATGACCAATGAACCAATAGATGGATGTAAGTAAATACAGAAAGGAGTTGTTATAGAATGAGAGCATTAATTATTGACCGGGTTTCCGAGGTAATCGCCTCCGGGCTTCGTGAACGTGGAGTGGAGGTGGAGATTAAGATTCTGCCGTCTGTGGATGAACTTAAAGAATTGCTCCCGGATTACGACTTGCTGATTATGCGCGTCGATCCGAAAATAGGACGGGAGGTTCTGGATGCGGCGGCAAAGCGGGTTAAAATGATAGCGGTATGTTCGACGGGAACAAATCATATCGACCTGGAATATGCGGCACAACTGGGAATCCGCATTCTGAATGCGCCGGGAATCAACTGCAATGCGGTGGCGGAACTGACGATATCAAAAATGCTGGATTTATCCCGTTTCACGATGGAAGGGGACAGAGAGGTACAGGAGGAACGCATCTGGAATAAATACAAGTATACCGGCCATGAGCTGAAAGGCCATGTACTTGGCCTTGTGGGTCTTGGAAAAATAGGAAGCCGGGTTGCCCGTCTGGCACAGGCCTTCGACATGAAGGTATTAGCATACGATCCTTATGTGGATGCGGATGCAATGCAGGAAAAGGGGGTTACCAAAATGGAAACCCTGGGAGAACTCTGCTCTGCCTCCGACTACATAAGCGCCCACACGCCGCTGACCGATGAGACGCGGGGTATGATCTCAACAAAAGAATTTGAACAGATGAAAGATGGGACAATCCTGATTAACTGCGCCAGGGGCGGAGTCGTGGATGAATCTGCGGCTAAAACGGCTCTGACAAGCGGACGGCTGGCAGGCTTCAGCACGGATGTGCTGGAAAATGAGCTGGCGGGAAAAGGATTGGGGGACAACGCAAAACTTGAATCCGATCTGTTTGGTTTAAAAGGATTCACCGTAAGCCCGCATATCGGCGGCAGCACCCATGAGGCATACGATGGGATCGGGGAGCGCATTTTGAGCGGTGTTGTAGAATTCTACGGACTGGATGATAAGGTAAAGTAATCAGATATGAAATGAAATCAGGCTGAAAAAATATCTCAAACTGTGAAGCAATATCAAGCAAGGAAGTAATAACAAGCAAAAGTAATATAAACTTAAGAAAATAGTATAACAAAGAAATTGATGCAAAAAAGAGGAGGAGTACTGGAATGGAAGCAAGAAAAAAAGTGACGCTGAGTTATATTCTGGAGAAGAAGGCAAAGGGGGAGAAGCTGGCAAGAACTGCTCTCTATGATTATCCGATGGCCGTATTAGCCGAGGAGGCCGGAATTGAGATTATCAATATGGGAGATTCCATCGCGACCGTTATGCTGGGGCATAAAACGACAAATGAAGCGGATCTGAATATCATGATCGAGCATGCAAAGGCAGTACGTGCGGGAACGCCAAGTGCATTTATCATGGGAGATATGCCGTTCCTTTCCTATCAGGTCAGCGATGAAGAGGCCATCAGAAACGCCGGACGCTATATCCGTGAGGCAGGTATGGACTGCGTAAAAATCGAGGGCGGCATGGAAATCGCCCACACGGTTGCAGCCCTGACAAAAGCAGGCATCCCTGTCATTGCCCATACGGGTCTGACCCCACAGAAGGCGCTTCAGCAGGGAGGCTACAAAACCCAGGGACGCGACATGATGGCGGCAGTCGAGCTGATAAAAGAAGTAAAGGCATTTGAGGAGGCGGGAGCCATCGCAATCGTCGTGGAAGCGGTTCCGGCCGAGGTGGCAAAGATTATTTATGGGCGCAGCAACATCCCGATTCTGGGAACAGGATGCGGACCTTACAGCGACAGCCCCATGATTAATTTCTATGATTTACTGGGATTCTATGAGAAAAATGCAAAGTTTGCCAAGAAATATGCCGACGTAAGAGGCGTAATCCTGGATGCAGTGGGCCGTTTCGTAGATGAGTGTCACGACGGCACTTACCCGGCGCCGGAGCACTGCTATAAGATGAAAGCGGGTGAGGAAGAGAAACTTCAGGAGCTTTTGAAGGAACAGGGGATTTAGGCAAAGGAGGAGTAGTTATGGCATCTCTGTTAAGAGGAGAGCCGGTTGCGGAAAACGTGCGCCAGAGAATTATGAAAAAATGCGAAACTCTGCAAAAAAGGGGAGTGGTTCCCACCCTGGGAATTGTACGGGTTGGCAGCAGGGGAAATGACATTGCCTATGAGCGGGGAGCAACAAAACAGGCGCAGAAGCTGGGAATAAAGGTGAAGCAGTTTACGCTTGCCGAAGATATTTCCGGCGAGGAGATGGGCCGTGTACTGAAAGAAATCAACTCGGCTCCGGATATCCACGGCTGCCTGATATTCCGCCCGCTTCCAAACCATTTAAGCGAGGCGGAGATACTGGAGATTCTCAAACCGGAGAAAGATGTGGACGTCATAACAGCGGCCTCCATGGGCAGGATGGTCACGGGGGTGGGGAATGATTACGCCCCCTGCACGGCGGCTGCCTGTCTGGAACTTTTGAAGTATTACCGGATACCCCTGAAGGGCAGAAGAGTAACCGTAGTAGGCAAGGGGATCAACGTAGGCCTGTCGATTTCGCTGCTTTTACTGAACGAGGAAGCTACCGTTTCCGTCTGCCATATATTCACGGCCCCGGAGGAAGTAAAGCGTCTCTGCAGGGAGGCGGACGTGCTTGTCTCTGCGGCCGGATGCGCCGGTCTGATTGGAGCGGAAAATGTACGGCCGGGCCAGGTCGTAATCGATGTGGGCGTAAACATGGCAAATGACGGAAAAACGTGCGGCGATACGGATTTTGAAGCGGTCGAACCGATAGTGGAAGCCATCACACCTGTGCCCGGAGGCGTTGGAGCCATTACATCCTGCATCCTGATGGAGCATGTGGTCGATGCGGCTCTCAGGGAAACAGCGGCTCCGTCCCTCAGAGAAATAGCGGTTCCGACTCAGGATGCCTGAGCATGTTCCTTCTGTTTTCACATTAATTTTTCATATCATAGGAGCACGTTCCTATGATATAAAAAAGTCTCAGAGCCCGGCAGGTAAACCAGTTGTACTCTGAGACTTTTCTATATTTAAATGGTGGAGGAGTATTTCACTTTATAAATTGCAAATTGTCTATAGTAAATGTGCAGTGGTGTAAAATTTATTTACCAAAGTATCTGTTTAACAGACCTTCAAATGCTTTGCCGTGACGAGCCTCGTCTCTTGCCATTTCATGAACTGTGTCATGGATAGCGTCAAGGTTAGCAGCTTTAGCACGTTTTGCAAGGTCGAATTTACCTGCTGTAGCGCCGTTCTCAGCTTCTACACGCATTTCAAGGTTTTTCTTTGTGCTGTCTGTTACTACTTCGCCAAGTAACTCTGCAAATTTAGCAGCATGCTCAGCCTCTTCGTAAGCAGCCTTCTCCCAGTATAAACCAATCTCAGGATAACCTTCTCTATGAGCAACTCTTGCCATTGCAAGATACATACCAACTTCTTTACATTCACCTTCGTAGTTAGCTCTTAAGTCCATCATGATATCTTCGCTTGCGCCCTGTGCTACGCCTACAACGTGCTCAGCGGCCCAACCCATATCTGCTGCCTGCTCTTTGAACTTCTCAGCCGGTGCATTACATACTGGACATTTCTCCGGAGCTGCTTCACCCTCATGAACATAACCACATACCATACATACAAATTTCTTCATCTTTAATCTCTCCTTTTCTTTACATATATTAATATTAGTTTAATTGGTGTTGTGTATATCAGTAATCAAAATCAATAACAATAATGA
>CATWBR010000224.1 GCA_958349075.1 uncultured Clostridium sp. | reverse complement strand
CATTCCAACGAGCGCGAGCGTTTCCCGTAGTAACTCATTCTGGCCGGATTCCCCCCTCACGACAACCTACAAACGGGACTGAAGACTCATCCATCCCCCTCACCACCCCGGCCCCTGGCCTGCCGGCGGCGTCCTCATCTGCTCAATTAAATCCACACATAAGGGGGTATTCCATGAAAGAAGACAGTCCATACCGTTTTGTCATATGCGCGCTCAGCACTGCCACGGTTTTTGTCTGTGTCGGTCTTGTCAGCAATGCATTCTCGATCTATCTGCCCTTTATTATCGAAATCCACGGGTTTACCAACACCCAGATTTCCCTGATGGCTACAGTGAAAAGCGTGGCATCTCTGGCCGCTATGTTTGCAGTGGATCGCTACTACGCAAAACTGGGGCTTAAGAGGGGTATTGCACTGGCTGTTTTCTGTGCCCCCGCGGCCTTTCTTCTCTACGGCGTCTCATCCACTCCGGCCCTTTATTACCTTGCGTCCGCCATATCCGGCTTCAGTTATGCACTGGGAGGCATGGTTCCGGCTTCCCTTCTTATCAGGCAGTGGTTTCCTCTCAAACCGGCCGCTGCGCTGGGAATCGCCGCCTCCGGGAGCGGCCTTGGGGCCATCCTCGGTCCCGTGGTTCTTCTGTTTTTAATCAGGAATTTCGGTCTCTCCTCGTCTTTTCTCATTGAGGCGCTGGCCGTCACCGTCTTTTCCCTGCCGGTTATTATCATGATACGCGAAAATCCGGCTCTTCCCGCACCTGAACGTTCTGCAGCAACCGGCATGACAGCGGAAACGGCCTCTCCGGCGAAGCAGCCCGGACGCTCCTCTTTACGCGGCAGCCGGACGCTGCTGCACGACCGGCTCAACCGCCGGGAACACTTCTGCATTATGGCCGGAACATTTTTAATCGGAGTGGTCGGCCTTACCGGATACAATAACCTGTCACTGTTATATACGACTACCGGCCATTCGGCAGCCATGGTTTCATTTTTCTTATCATTCATGGGCGCGCTGCTTGTCATCGGCAAATGCTCATTTGGATGGATTGCAGACCGGATTGGAAGTTATCCCGCAGCGGCACTCTTCTGCCTGCTGCTCTGTATCGGGCAGACGCTCTGCTGTTTTGCACCGCAGGCCGGAGGCCTCTTATTTGGAGCCACCTTCCTGTTTCTCGGGATCGGGCTGGCGCTGGCGTCGGTGGGCCTCTCCCTTATGGCGTCCGACTTCTGCCGGGTAGGCAATTTTGCCACGGTGCTTAAAAATTATCAGCTCGCCTACTCGATGGGCGGTCTCGTCTCCAGCGCCATGCCGGGGATTCTGGCCGATATGACAGGAAGTTATCTTCCTTCCTATATCCTGTTTTTTATTTTTTCCATTGCTATTTTTCTATTTATTGTTCCCGTATACAGGCGCCACGGAGGAACTCTCCCCCACAGGCCCCTGAAAACCGCCTGACTTCACAGGGTCCCCTTCCTGTGAGTCAGAGTTCCCTTTAAGAATTCCCGCCACGGGCGCGGGAAAAGAAGGTGAAAGTTCCGTCCCCCGGATCTTTCACCTTCTTTTTCATATCGTTACATCCCCATCGCCGCCCTGTGGAACTGACGGGCTCTCTCTTCTATTACATCAAAGGCGCCGGCACGGATTTTCTCTAAATCCACAAGGTTTCCTCCGATTCCAAAGCAGGAAACCCCGGCAGCCAGAAATTCCGGTACCGTTTCCGGAGTAACACCTCCGACCGCTGATACGGGAATATGTCCCAGCGGACCTCTCAGGGCCTTGATATAGGTAAGTCCCATAAGAGCCGCTGGAAACAGCTTTACGATATCGGCCCCGGCCTCGAAGGCCGTCACGACCTCGGTCGGAGTAAACGCCCCCGGCATGGAAACCATATCAAGCTCCCTGGTTTTCCGGATCACCCTTGCATTGACATTCGGTGAAATGACGTAGCCGGCCCCGGCCTCTTTCGCTTCCTCCACATCGCGCTCCGTGAGCACGGTCCCTGCTCCGAGAAGCACCCGGTCGCCCAGCTTCTCTTTGATTAGCTTCAGGCTCTTAAGCGTTTCCCTCCGTCCCTCCTCCGATGAATGGTTATAGGTTATCTCCGCCAGGCAGACTCCGCCTTTCATCAGGGCACGGATCGTCTGTTCCATACAGCCGGAAGGGACTCCCCTGACAATGGCAATCACCTTGTCCTCTTTCATCCTCTCAAGTATCTCACTTCTCATTCTTTTCACTGCTCCTGTGTTTTCTCCGATTTTCCTGGACAGCCTGGATCGTGGCATCGATATGTTTCTGCATATACATCGTGGCAAAATCCACATCCTTTTCCTTTATGTATTTCAGGATAAATTCATGATATTCCAACCCGATATCCGGCCCAATCCAGAGATTGACATGTTCCTGGTGACGCAGCAGGACTTTATTCAGGGAATTGGATATGCGGAAGATGAATTCTTTTTTCGTCCCCTTTGCAATGATGTCGTGGAAATGGTAATCCGCCGTGTAAAAGGCCTCCATATTATCCCCGCATCCCTTCATAATCTCATACTGCCGCTCCAGTTCCTCTATGTCCTCCTGCGTTGCATTTCTGATAAACAGCGCCACATTGCCACACTCATAATAACGGCGGTATTCCAGGATACTGATCAGATCATCATATACGACGCCGTCAAAACCCAGATCCAGATCCTCCTGCGGTTTCGGGGCCTGGACATAGGTACCCGATCCCTGTATACAGTAAACAACGGACAGAGACACCAGTTTATTGAGAGCCTGCCTCACAGCCACGCGGCTGATCTGCAGCTCCCTGCAGAGCATGGCTTCCGTCCAGATTTTGTCCCCGGGTTTCCACTCTCCGCTTTCAATCTTCTCCTGAATAAATGTATAGGCTTTTTCCGTCGCATTTTTAGTATAGGCCACCTGCAATTCCTCCTGGGTTATATTTTGTATCCTGTGGGTAACGGGCCGGGCTCATCCTGATTATCCTCCAAACCGTTACACCAGCCTGCCGTTTTCGTCAAATGCAAATCCGGCCCGGCCTTCTATTCCGGCATCTTCTCTCCCGGCAAACTCGTCGAGAAGCGCCTCCGACACACGGATCTCATCGAGCTCCAGCGTGTTTTTAATCCAGATAATCCTGGGAGAATCCGTACGGAGCGGGGCTGCAATCTTGATGGCCGTCCTGATGGCCTCCCTGTCGTTGTTCAGGATAATGGGCAGCCTGGACGGCCCCAGGATTCCCGCCGTAATGGAATTTGTGTACATAATCCCCAAATCCAGTTTCCTGACACAGTCCAGGGTCGTAATATCCGCCATTCCAAGGCCTGCTCCATTGCCGCCCGACTCCTCGGTGGTTCCCAGGACGACGATATTCTTTATTTTGATATCGGTGAAGCCTTCATTTAATCCCGAGCCGGGACGCCCCGTCACATTGGGATCCATCCCCTCACCGCTGATATTTTTACCGATTTCCCCGATTATCAGCACATCCACTTCCTTTGCCTTCAGGCAGGGCATATTGGCTTTTGCCAGCTTCAAAAGTTCCCTGTCTCTTTCTAGGAGATTTTCCGGCAGAACCGCCTCAAGAACCATAGGCTCATCATAGGCGTTGTCCACAATCGCCAGTCCTCCGAAAACGGGAGCCTGTTTTAAGATGATTTCCGCCGCCTCGGGAAGGGCCCAGGGGAAATTTTCAAATCCCAGCTTGTGCAGGCTGGCACAGCCCTTGTGCTTTCCAAGGCCGATCACCAGCATCTTTACAAGGCCGCTCTCATGCTCTCCCTTGAAATCGGCATGCGGCTTTATCTTATTGACGAGGAAAATCCCGTCCGCCTCCATGGCTGCTTTGGAAAAGTAAAGCGGGAGGCCGCTTGAAAGATGCCCGGCAGGCACCGTGTCCATCTCTGCTGCAAATTCTGCCCCAAGGCTCTCCGGAGTCAGTCCCAGATGACGCAGCACCTCCATTTGTCCCTCCACGGTTCCGCCCCCGTGGCTTCCCATGGACGGGATGACAAACGGTTCTGCTCCCTTTGCTTTAAAAAAACCGATAATTTCTCTTAAAATTTCGGCACAGTGGGAAATTCCCCGGCTGCCGGCCGTCACCGCAATTCGTTTCCCCATAAGGGGCATGGAGCCAAATTTCTGCTCCATCTCTTCCCTCACCGTCTTCTCTATCTCTTCTATTTTCTCCTTCGGAAATTGCTGATGCACCAGGTACATTTCGGGCATCTCAATTCCATCCAGGAGATTACCGAAATTTACTGCAATTTTTTCCCTGCCCAGTTTCTCCATTATTACCCTCCCGTTTTCCGGAACGTGCTAAAAATGCGTTCAGCAGCGCTCCTTCTCCAGATAAATCCCGGCAATCCCGAATGCCCCTCTGGCCGAGAGGGACGGCCCCGGTTCCGGTTCACACCGCCTTAATTCCTTCAGGTATCCGTCCTCCGACAGCAGATCGGTAAGGCCGCTTATAAACGGCTCTTTCCCGGCCACAATCCCGACCGTCTGCGCAGCCCGCTCCCTGTCGTAACCGCCCCGCAGCGCCGTCACATCGTTCCACAGCACTGTCCCTAACAGGAAATTGGCTGTCCACGCGCTCTCCCTCTCCTCACCCTCTCCGAACATGCGGTAAATCCTTGAGAGAAAGGCCGCCCGTCCGAATCCCTGTGATTTTGCGGCGCGGTATCCCGCCAGAACCGCAGTTTTGCAATATGTATCTTTGGAGACAAAGCGTTTCTCCACAGCGTCTGCGAGGATTGTATTGTTCGTTACCGTCTCCAGCAGTTCTCCGGTCAGGGTTGTCAGACAGCCCGTAATCTCTTTTTTCTCATTGACAAAGACAAACTTTGTATGGGATCCCGGAAGGATGAAGACATAGGGAATTCCGGCCGGATATTCCGTCAGAAGGGCCAGCGTCTCCACCTCTTCTCCTCTCATTATATCCATATTGTCCAGATTTTTCCAATCCTTTAGTCTGTTTTTAAGTCCCCTGATGAAATAGACAGGGACGGGGCACACCTCGGGCAGCTCCGCTTTCAATACGCTGTCCGCAAAATCTAATGCGCAGGCAGGCGCCGTGAGATGAGGCACTTCCATAAGTCCCACATTGGATGTGACCATGCCCGATGCAAAAACACCGGCCACCTGCTCAAAGGCCGCACCGTATTTTACCGTCAGTTTTCTCAGGCAGGCTCCCGTCTCTTTTTTCAGGAAATCATTGTTTCCATCAATCGCCGTATTCCTGACTCCCGCATGGCATTTTTCCTCTCCCAGGAATGTGCCGTCCCGGCGCCACAGGGAGGCTCTTGTATTGGTTGTTCCCGTATCCAGGGTTATGATATAATCTTTCAAATTCCTTTTCCTCCCTTATCCGTTCAGAGCTGCCGGAAGCGCCAGGCTGACGGCCGGCACAAAGGAAATCAGCAGAAGGACGATAAACATTACCGCAAAATACGGCAATATTGCTTTTGTTATCTGCTCCACCTTCAGTCCGCTGATACCGCTCGCCACAAAGAGGTTTACTCCAAGCGGAGGCGTACAGAAGCCGATGGCAAGATTGGCCGTCATCATAACGCCGAACATGACCGGATCCACGCCAAGCCCGGTTACTACCGGCAGGAGAATCGGCGTCAGGATAATGATGGAGGCAATCGTCTCCATAAACATTCCGACAAAGATCAGGAAGACATTGATCAGAAGAAGAATGATATACCGGTTGGACGATATACCCGCTATAAAATTCGCCAGGTTGTTCGGCACCTGCTCCAGTGTCAGAAGACGGCCGAATGTGGAGGCGAAGGCAACGAGCCCCATGCAGGTTGCCGTTGTTTTTGTGCTTTTTATAAAAGCTTCCACCAGGGTCTTTATGGTGAGTTCTTTATAGACGAAAAATCCTATTACAATTGCATAGAATACGGAAACCGCGGCTGCTTCCGTCGGAGAGAAGATTCCACCGTAAATTCCTCCCAGGACAATTACGGGCGCAAGCACGGCAAAGATGCTGTCTTTCGTTACCGTCAGAGCTTCTTTCAAATCGAATTTGCGGACCTCGCTCTCGATTTTCCTCTTGCCGTAAAGGAACCGCGCCATCAGGCAGAAACCTACGGAAAACATCAGTCCGGGAATAATTCCCGCCATAAAAAGCGTGCTGACCGAGGCGCCCGACGAAATGCCGAACATGACAAAGGGAATGCTCGGAGGAATCAGTACGCCTACAATTCCGGCGGCCGCCGCCAGGGCGGTACTGTAGTCCCGCGGATATCCTCTCTTCTCCATCTCGGGCACCACATTGGAGCCGATGGCCGCAACCGTGGCCGGACCGGAACCTGAAATTGCGGCGAAAAATGTGGAAGCCGCAACCGTGGCATAGGCCAGGCTCGCCTTCACGGACCCCAGCCAGGCATCCGCCAGCCTTACAAGACGTTTCGATAAACCACCCGTATACATCAGATCACCCGCAAGAATAAACAGCGGGATTGCCAGAAGCGGATAGGAACTCACGGCCGTCACAATGGAACGCACCTGAAGAAGCGGGGTTGCCGTTCCGTATACCAGAATGGTAAGGGCAGACGACATGGCCAGCGCAATGGCAATCGGCATGCCCACCAAAATTAATACAAGCAATGAAATAAATAAGACGCCTGCTGCCATTTACACTACCTCCTTTTCTCTGACAATTTCCGCCAGGATCTGGGCGATCCTTAAAATGCTGAGTGCGGAACCGATTGGCGTCGCCAGATAAAGACTCCACATCGGATACTTGATCAGCAGCCCATACTTCCCTACCACCGAGGAGTCGAACAAAAGACGCACTCCGAAATAAAAGATATAACAGAAACCCGCAAAGGCAATCACATAACAGAGTATCTTCATGGCCTTCTGCACTTTCCATGGAAACAGGCCCACGACGGCCGTCACATTTACATGGGAACCCGCTCTGAAACCATAGCTTATGGCGAACCAGACGAACCAGACAAACAAAAACAGCACCAGATCGGACGCCCAGGGGATCGCCTGCCTGACGACGTATCTCATAAATACATTTACCACCATAACCGCTGTAAAAACCATAAAAAGAGCCACGCAGACAACTTTCTCCAGGTTTTCATTCAGCCAGCCAATTACTTTTTTCATAGAAACCTCCTTAGTTTCTGTTCACAGCCAATGTTAATTAAACAAGATGGGGATTTAGTTGAGGAAGGAGGACGCGGCCGGAACGGCCAATGTCCGGTGTGGGGAGGTTGGTTGAATGAGTCTTCAGTCCCGGTTCTGGTTGTCGTGAGAGGGGAATCCGGCCAGAATGAATTACTCCGGGGACCGTTTGCA
>CATWBR010000223.1 GCA_958349075.1 uncultured Clostridium sp. | reverse complement strand
CCAAATACAGGAAGGAGAAAATCTCAGAAACATATTGACTGTCCCATCAAGGCGTGATATTCTTTAGACAGAAATACATTTAGATGTTTTTCTAAACGTCTAAATGAGATATTTCTAACTGCCCCGGCAGCAGCCCTGGGGCAGGCTCACCGGAAGGGAGGTAAATATGGCCTTTGGAGATACCTTTAAAGCATTGTCCGATCCCACCAGGCGTGAAATCCTGAACCTGCTGAAGGACGGACCAATGGCGGCAGGCGATATAGTGGAACATTTTCAGATGACAGGCGCGACGATTTCCCACCACCTGTCTATTCTCAAATCAGCCGGCCTGATTGACGATGAAAAACACGGGAAATATATTTATTATTCCCTCAATACGACCGTCATGGACGATATTATGAACTGGATCTTAACATTGAAAGGGGAGACATCAGATGAAAAATAAAAAACTCAGAATATTGAATTACGCCCTTGCCATGGCAGGCATTCTCATAACGGCCGCCCTGTATCCGTGGCTTCCCGAAAAGATTCCTACAAACTGGGGATTTAACGGAGCCGTGACCTACAGCCCGAAATCCACGATTTGGGTTTGCTGCGGCCTGCTGCCGTTCCTGGCCTTTCTCTTTGATTATATGCCCCAAATCGATCCCCGCAAAAAGAACTATGTGAAATTTGCACCTTATTACGACTCC
This sequence comes from uncultured Clostridium sp., assembly GCA_958349075.1. GTDB lineage: Bacteria > Bacillota > Clostridia > Lachnospirales > Lachnospiraceae > Otoolea. The sequence continues at coordinate 6,640 of CATWBR010000223.1, read as the reverse complement.
TTCTGTATTTTCATGCAGATTTTTCTGCTTATAATGCTGGGAATCACACTGAGTGAATCGTTCTTTCCCGGCCATATTTCGGTAGGCAGAATTGTCACAATTATTGTTGGCGTCCTCTTCATGTTTCTGGGCAACGTCCTTCCGAAGACAAAGAGTAATTTCTATATGGGAATCAAAACCCCCTGGACCCTGTCCGACGATGATATATGGAGAAAAACCCACAGGCTGGGAGGCAAAACCATGTTCGCGGCGGGAGCCCTGTCCCTGATTTTCGGCTGGTCCATGACCGATCACGGAGGCAAATATATTATCATGGCCATCCTTCTGGGCAGCATGGCGATTCCCTGTATTATGTCATACGTCTGGTGGCGTCAAAAAACGGAGAAATCTGATTAGACATAACGGTAATCCGCACGCTTCGCGGGTTACCGCCTTCCATAAAAGAAGCCCTTCGGTATTATAACATCAAATCCGAAGGGCTTCTTTTCGCCCGCCGTACTTACTGCTTCGCGGGCTCCTGTTTCTGTGTGAAAAGACTGACGGCAACATATAGAATCAGTGAGGGTATAAACGGCGTCAGTGAAACATATGGAATCGGCACACCGAACTTGGAAAGCAGCACGACGGCAACGCCGGCCAGCGCCCCTGCAACAGCCCCCTCCTTTGTTCCCTTTTTCCAATAAATAGCCCCCAGAATCATTACCAGAGAGCCTGCGTTCTGGAGCGCATATGCGGATGAAAGCAGAGAAATAATATTTGAAAACTGCAGGGAAATAATAAGACCGCAGATTCCGACGGCAAAGGTAACCGCCACCGTAATCTTGCTGAGCTTCTTCTCATCCGCCTTTGGATTGATGATGCCTGCATAGATATCATGAACCAGGTTCGCAGAGATGTTCAGTATAATAATATCCACGGTGGACATGACCGCCGCCAGAATTGCCGCAAGCATAAGTCCGGCCAGGATAGGCGGACATGCATCAAGGATTACCATGAATATGATGGAAGCGCTCTCTGCATCCGGGAAAAGGGCTTTTCCGTACATACCGATAATAACGGGAATAATGACAAAAGGCAATGAGGCAGCGGCGCCGATAATGGGTGACCAGAATGCCGTGTTCTCATCTTTACAGGATGCATTTCTCTGAAAAGACGGGCCGGAGATTAAACCGATTAAAGCGCTGGGCACCAGCATCATTAAAAAAGTTTCCGTGTCAAACGGAACGGCCTCGAAATCACTCGGGGGAAGCACTGACGAAATGGTGTCAAATCCCCCCTTCATGGCAATAGTAATAATACAAAAACATGCTCCAAACAGCATTACGACGGCCTGAATAGAGTCGGTCATAACGACGCCCCACATTCCGGAAAATCCACAGTATAGAATAACAACTATGCCAAGCAGGATAATGCCGAGCTTGGGGTTCAGTCCCAGGGAACTGAAAAGCGCCGCGCCGGCCAGAAACTGTGAAGCCATAATTCCAAGGCTGCATGAGATTGCGAGAAGTGCAATAATAACGGCTGCGGTTTTACTGTTGTAACGATTCATGATTAGCTGGGGAATTGTGATAACACCCCTGCGGTGAAGTGCCTTTGACATAACTAAACCGAAGAGTACCAGCGACAGCACGGAACCAATGCCAAACCACAGACCTCCAATACCGTAATTAAAACCATTTTGGGCTCCGCCCACGAAAACCCCGTTTCCTACGGTCGATCCCAAATAGGCACACGCCATGAGAAACAATCCGTTTTTTCCTCCGGCGGTAAGGTAATCATTCATAGACTGGGATTTTTTACCTTTAAAGCCGATATATAGCATGCCGGCCATGTAAACAACTAAAACAGCAATAATAATAGTCATATTTTACCCCCTCTATCGTGATAATATCTTTCACAGTTTTGGGAACGTATCGGAAAAAATTATTTCCGATACGTTCTTCGTTCCAGGTGTTAATCAATAGAATATCCCGCACAATAGCCGCTTCTCACAGCCTCCATAATACGGGCCGTGTGTTCGCAGTCACCAATAATCCGCAGATCGGGTACAAGTTTATCCCATTCGCTGAGCATTTCATTATCTTCGGTCATACCTGCCGCAATCAGAACGGTATCGGCAGACAACAGGATTTCCTCCCCATCCGGGCCAACCACTAATACACCGTTGTCAAGGATTTCTTTTACCTGCGTGCTGCGCATGGCTGTAATATGCGGCTCTTCGGCAATCACGCGGAGCAGATGCTTCCAGTATACGAAGTGAGCTTCACGGGCAAGTTCAGGCTGCACTTCGACAATCGTAACCTCGTGCCCCTTTGCGGTGAGCGCAAGGGCCTCCTCACACCCCGCCTGCCCGCCGCCGATCATAACTATATTCTTTCCCGGCCTTAGCTCTTTTTTAAACAGGTCCGTGACAGAATGAACGATGGGCAGATTTACGCCCGGAATCGTAGGAATCACGGGAACGGCTCCGCAGGCGGCGATCAGCACGTCCGGTTTCTCCTCTTTAATAAGCTCTGCCGTAACCGGTGTATTCAGCCTGACTTCCAGATTTTCCGCCTGTTCTACGTTGGCAACAATGCTCCTGCGGTATGCAACCAGATCGCTCTTAAACGGAATACCGTCCGCATAGTACAGATTTGCGCCCAGCCGGTCCGACTTTTCAAACAGGGTCACCTGATGCCCTCTGCGTGCCGCCGTCAGGGCCGCTTCCATGCCGCCGGGACCTCCGCCTGCAACCATAATCTTTTTCACTGTATCCGGCGGAGTCTGGTGATGGCTCGTCTCGAATTCACGGCCCAGGGTCGGATTGACGGAACAGCGCAGGGTACCGGAGGAAAATGGGACGTGTGGAATAAAACCGACGCTGTTACAGGAGGAACAGCGCATGCAATGCACAATTGTATCGGCGTGGCCGGTGCGTGCCTTTTTGGGGAAATCCGGATCTGCCAGGAATGCCCGGGCAGCGACTACAATATCGGCTTTCCCCTTTGCCAGGACTTCTTCCATGATGTCCGGGTCGTTCAGGCCTCCGACCACCGCAACCACCGCATGTTTACAGACTTTTTTCACAGCCTCTGAGACATGGGTGTTGCAGCCTCTGGGCGTAAAAACCGTTGGGAACATTCGGCAGGCCGTGTCGGTGAGATGGAAGGTTCCGGCAGAGATATGAATAATATCTACTTTTTCATCCAGCATCTTTGCCAGCTCTACTGTGTCCTCTTTGGTGAGCCCGCCGTCCACGGCTTCCTCTCCGCTGACCCTGACTTCCAGTATCATCTTACTGCCGCATTTCTGCCGGATACGGTCAATGACCATAAGCGGGAAACACGCCCTGTTTTCCAGACTTCCTCCATATTTATCCGTGCGGTGGTTGTCCAGGTTGGATAAAAATTGGGAGAGCAGCCAGCCGTGTCCGAGGTGGATATTTATAATATCAATTCCGGCATACTGGGCCATATAGGCTGCGTATGCGAATTTGTCGGCCGCCTCATCCATCATGGCCTCATCCATTGCTGTGACGTGTGCACCGTAAAGATTGGTCATTTCACAGGGGCCGATGATTTTAGATTCCGACGGTATGTAGTCAGGGTGCGCACGGTTTCCGGAATGAACCAGCTCCACAGAGGCCAGGGCTCCCCACAGGTGGATCGCATCAATGGCGCCCGCCAGGGACGGAAGTATCACAGGGTGGTCTAAATGGGAATCATAGGGATGACAAATATCCACCCTGGAATCTACACCCGCTTCACCCATTGCAACAATCCCGGCTCCCCCCTTTGCAATACTGCTGAAAAATTCCTGTGCCTGCCGCGTATATCTGGGGATCTCTCCCCTGTGGCTCATGGGAGCGCTCGCAATACGGTTGCGCACCCGTCTTCCATTGATCGTGATAGGGGAAAACAAATGTGGATAATCACAAGACATAATATTTTTCCTTCAGCAACTATTCAGTTCCGCCATCGTCCCCACTCCGTGGTATGCTTTCTTCTGAACAGCTACTTCCTTTCTTCAGAGTCTAATTCATTGTGCATTTTCACAAAAATCAAATTGGCCGCGCGCACCTTTTTGTATTGTTATTATAAAAAATGTTTGCTACAATGTAAAAGATCAATAAATTTGCGTTGGTCATAACAATAGCTTATACCATGTTAAAAATGCTCTTTTGGGGAAAGGAGTCGTTTATGAACACACAACAGATGAAGGTTTTTGTCGCTATTGCAGAAAATAAGAATATCACGCAGGCCGCCGGGAAACTGTTTCTCTCCCAGCCTGCCCTTTCCCGGCAGTTGACACTCCTGGAGGAGGAACTGGGCTGCCAATTGGTGGTCCGCACCAATCACGGTGTGGATTTGACACCTGCCGGTGAAGTCCTGTACAAACGCAGCAGGAAGATTCAGGAAGACCTTTTGAATACAGTAGAAGCGGTGCGTGAAGCTGCGGCCGGGGTTCATGGGCAGATTAATGTCGGAACAATCTATACGGACTTCCCTCACCTGTTCCCGTATCTGGCCGATTTCCGAAAGCAGTACCCCCACATTATGATTAGAATTACGCCCCAGGTACCGAGTCAATTATTAGAGCAGCTCGCTCAGGGGACCGTTCATGTTGCCTGTCTGCGTCTTCCCATGTCTGATATCAAAAACTGGCCCTATATCCCACTAAACAAAGAAAAATCAATGCTTGCAATCCATGAAACCATGGACCCTAATCCGGATCAGGACGAAATTCCCATTGAACTTTTGCGCGGAATTCCATTTTGCTCCGGTACAAATGTAGACCGGGAACGTCACATTTGGGATTATGCAAATTTATTGCAGGAAGAATGCCGCCTGCACGGTTTTGAGCTGAATATGGCATTCGAATGCAGCGGCGTTATGAGCCGGCTTATGCTTACCTCCGCAGGGCTTGCCGCCTGTTTTATCCCGTCGGAAATCATCAAGCTGTTTGACTGCAGAAGGGTCCATCTGAAGGAAATAGCGGGAGTAACGGTTGAGACAATCCCTATCATCGCCTGGAACGATCGGACCTATATGAGCAGACCGTTACAGCTTTTCCTGGAGTACTTCCACAAATTGCAGGCCGGACGGAAAGAGTCTTAAATTTCATTGGACGAACTTTCCTATGAAACGATAAAAGGGTGCCGGTCACGCAGACTGCTGTCTGTGAAACCGGCACCTTAGCACGCCTTTTGGGACCTATTCCCTGCTTTTTTTCCTGTTTGCCAATACCGCACAAATTGTGATCAGAATAATCGCTATCCCTGTGACTAAAAACCACATATGCACGCCTATTTTCTCGGCCGCCGGGCTGGCAACCAACAGGCCGGCCGGCATTGCCAGAGAACCGGCCATTCCCAGAAGTGAAAAAGCCCGCCCCATCTTTTCCGGGGCGATCGTCTCCTGCATGTAGGCTACGATGGGAATGCTGTGTATATTGCCGCTTGCTCCCAGCAGGCCGCAGAAGAAGGTGAACATCCACCATCCCCACATGGTCGGCGGGGTAAGGCCGCACAGGGCCGACACAATTCCGATTGCAAACAGACCGATATAGGACGTCTTTATCTTATCCTTTATCTCTATCACACTGCCCAGAAGTATGGCGGAACCCATCATACCGATTGCGAACGCCAGCTCCACTGCGCTGGCATGCCAGGCGCCCAGCTTAAAATAACTGCTGGTCATCAGCGGATAAAAGGAGGATAGCGGAAGGAAAAAGAGCATACTGAACGTCTGGGCCGCCATAAGAATCAGAAGCCTTGGATCTTCCAGATAAACCTCGGCTCCCTCTTTCAACTCTCTGAAAAACCTCCCTTTTTCCCTGCCATTCTTCTCTCCTCTGCCATCCTCCTTCTCCGCCCTCTCAACAGGAGGTATTTTAACCGCTCCCAGAAGCAGACTGGCAATGACAGCTCCCAGCGTATCCGTCAGCAGTACAAACGGCATCGGCAGTGCTGCAAAAAGGGCCGCTCCCAATACCGGTCCCAGCATAAAGGCGCCTGACTGCATGAACTGGCTCCAGCCGTTGGCCTTTACAAGGCTTCCGGAAGGCACCAGTTGCGGGATGATCGCCCTGATGGAAGGCTGATGGAAGGTATCTCCGATTCCCCTTAAAAAGAGGACCAGGATTGCATATTCGCAGGGCACATCGTAGTTCCACATAAACCACGCAAAAACCATAGCCGACAATCCGATAAACAGGTCGGCACAGATACAGACCGTCTTCCGGTTAAAACGGTCCGCCAGCACACCGGCCACCGGACTTAAAAACGTCATCGGCAGGAAGGCCGCCAGTCCTGAAATTCCAAGCATCATAGGCGACTGTGTCTCACTTGCCAGCCACCAGATGAGCGCAAACTGTACGGCCGAACTGCCAATCAGCGAAACCGTCTGCCCGGCTGTAATTGTAAAAAAACGCTGTTTCCATTTGCTATTATATTCATTATTACTTTCGTATTGATTTCTGTTATTTTTTTCTGCCATATTTAAATCTCCATAATCTTGCCTGTTTTCAGTTACTCGCCATACTTTCTTAGCGCGCAGTGCGAATCCCTCCATGGAACGGTTTTGATTTAGCAGAGCACTTTCCGGTTATACAAAAAAGCAGGAAACCATCAAAGGTTTCCTGCCTGAATATACAGATT
>CATWBR010000222.1 GCA_958349075.1 uncultured Clostridium sp. | reverse complement strand
TCCCATAGCAGCCCATTCTTCGTATTGTTATTGAACAATTTTTTTCCTATAAAACAGGTAAAATGCCGGGCGGCGGGCGGCGCATTCCGCTTCCACCGTGTCCGCAGCCGCCACAATGTACGGCTCCCTCAGTTCTACCTTTTCCCGGCGGCCGGGCCGATCATATTTCTGTTTCGTGAAGGAAGGATCTAAAAACCATATCCGTTCCGGGCCGTCTGTACCGCCTCCTGTTTTTTCCCGGTCAAGCCCGGCCGCAAACAGGTAATGGCCTCCGTCGGAGAAAACTCCGTTCTCTCTCCCCACGTTCACCACCGCACAGCCTCCCTCTTTCAGGCATTTACACAGAATATCCACGCTGTCCGCCGTCTCAAACCGCAGCCCGTAACGCCCTGCCGCCGCCGCTCCCAGGCGCGCCATATCGGTCCCGAAAACATTGGCCCCCGATTCTACGGACAGATCAATGCACTCGTTCACGGAAAGCTGCTTCCCTGTCGTAAATTCCACCGTCATGCAGATGCAGCACAGGCCGCAGCCCGCCACCGCCACGCTGGGATAGGGCTTTTGCAAACGCTCTCCTCTTTCCAGTGTCGTCGGATATGGAACGCAGGCATAATCTAACTGGTTGACCGGCGTCAGAAAAGGCAGTTTCATCCGGCCTCCTCCTGTACTTTCTGCACCGTCTGCGGCTTAAGGGCGCCGTCCGCGATCTCTTTCCAGAAATGGCAGGCTATATAGTGGCCGTTCTCCGCCTCCTCAAGCTTCGGACCGGAGGCAAAGCACTGTTCCTGCGCATAAATGCATCTGCTGCAGAAACGGCACTTGTCGCCCGGATTGATCGGTGAGGTAATCTCGCCTCTCAGCAGGATCCGCTCCGTCTTCTGATGGATCTTGGGCCGCGGAATGGCGGACAGCAGCGCCTTTGTATACGGATGGAGCTGATTCCTGAACAGCTCCTTTGACCTGCACATTTCCACCATCTGGCCGAGATACATGACTCCGATGTCATCTGAAATGTGTTTCACCACCGACAGATCATGGGTAATAAAGATATAGGTAAGGCCTCTCTCCTGCTGCAAATCCTGCATCAGGTTCAGGATCTGTGCCTGAATCGACACGTCCAGAGCCGATACCGGTTCATCGCAGACGATGAATTTGGGGTTCAGCGCCAGCGCCCTGGCAATCCCGATACGCTGGCGGCGGCCGCCGTCCAGCTCGTGGGGATATGTATTGTAAAGCCGGCCGGCCAGGCCTACCGTATCCATCAGCTTTAACACTTCCCGGTCATAATCGGCCGAAGAAGCGCACATTTTAAAAATTTTCAGCGGTTCTCCAATGATCTCGCTGACCGTCATACGCGGATTGATGGAGGAATAGGGATCCTGGAAAATCATCTGCATCTCCTGATGCAGTTCCCTCATCGCATGGCGTCCGGGGTTTGAGATATCTTTGCCGTCAAACAGAATAGTTCCTTCCGTGGGTTCCAGCAGATGCAGGAGCACCCGGCCGAGCGTTGATTTACCGCATCCCGACTCCCCTACGATTCCCAGGGTCTTCCCCTGTTCCAGAGTAAAGTTTATATCATCCACCGCGTGCAGCATTCCCTTGGGAGTGCTGAAATACTTTTTAAGTCCTTTTACCTCAAGCAGTGACGCCATCTCTTACTCCTCCCTTCTTCCGCCGTTTTGCCGCAGCAGATGGCATTTTACCATATGGCCGGGCGCCGTCTCCCTGAGAGACGGATCCTCCTCCAGACACTTCCCGGTGCAGTGCGGACATCTCGGACTGAAGGAACATCCATCCGGAAGGTTCGTCGGATCTGGCATGAGACCCGAGATGGGACTGAGCCGTTCCGTGTCATTATCGAGATCCGGAATGGACCCGAAGAGGCCGATTGTGTACGGATGCTCCCCATGATCGTAGATATCCTCCAGATTGCCGTACTCCACGATTTCCCCTGCGTACATGATGGCAACCTTGTCGCAGACCTGGGCAACGACTCCCAGATCGTGGGTGATCAGTATCATCGAGGTATTCAGCTTGTCCTTTAAATCCGTCATCATCTCCAGCACCTGGGCCTGGATCGTCACATCCAGCGCTGTTGTAGGCTCATCGGCGATCAGAAGCTTTGGGTTGCAGGCCAGGGCGATGGCAATCACCACCCGCTGTTTCATCCCTCCCGAAAACTGATGGGGATAATCCTGGTAGCGCTCCGCGTTAATCCCCACCATCTGAAGCATCTCCTGGGCGCGGACAGAGGCCTCGGCCGGCGAGCACTGGTTGTGAAGCCGCACCACCTCCGCTATCTGCTCTCCCACCGTCATAACCGGGTTTAGGGATGTCATGGGATCCTGGAAGATCATCGATACTTCCCTGCCCCTCATCTTCCGAAGCTCGTGCTTTGACTTTGTAAGGACGTTCTCTCCCTGGAACAGGATCTCTCCGCCCACGATTCTCCCCGGCGGGTTTGGAACAAGGTTCATGATAGCGAGGGCCGTCGTCGTCTTGCCAGCCCCCGTCTCTCCCACAAGACCCAAAGTCTCCCCTGCAACCAGATCAAACGACAGGTGATTTACCGCTTTCACCACGCTTTTTTCCTTGACATAGTGAACCGACAAATCGCGGACCGATAAAATAGTTTGGCTCATTTCGTTCCTCCTTTACGTTTTCAGTCTGGGATCCAGTGCGTCTCTTAAGCCGTCCCCAAACAGGTTCAGGCCAAAGATAATCATGGCAATGGCAACGCCAGGGAATGTGACAATCCACCATGCCTTCCTTATATAAGCCCGTCCTGCCGACAGCATGGCTCCCCATTCCGCCGAAGGAGGCTGGACGCCCAGGCCGATGAAACTCAAGGCCGACGCCTCCAGTATAGCTTTGGCAACGCTCATCGTAATCTGGACGATAATCGGAGCCAGACAGTTGGGCAGAATATGTTTCATAATAATACGGTAATCGGACGCGCCTATGGAGCGGGCCGCTTCAATATACTCCTGCTCTTTCACCGAGAGGATTGAGGCCCGGACAATTCTCGCATAGGCCGGGACGGCTCCGATTGCAACGGCGATAATGACATTCCTGATTCCGTTGCCAAGGGCTGCCACAATCGAGATTCCCAGCAGAGTGCTCGGGATAGCCAGCATGATATCAATTAGACGCATCAGGATATTGTCCGTCCTTCCGCCGTAGAAACCGGCCAGAGAACCGGCCAGCATACCGATTACGGCCGATAAAGTCGCCGCCACGGCTCCTATCATCAGGGAATAGCGGCTTCCGTAAACAATTCTGCTGAAGATGTCGCGGCCGAATTCATCCGTTCCAAACAAATGCTCGCCGCAGGGTTTCATAAATTTCCCGGTCAGATCCTGCTCGTCCACACCGTAGGGAGCGATAAAATCCGCGAATACCGCAATCAGGATCAGTATGACGATTAACGCCAGGCCGAACATTGCCAGCCTGTTTTTCTTAAGTCCGTTCCAGGTCTGGGTAAAAAGTCCCTCTTTCTTGATGGAGGAATAATCGATTGCATTATTTGCCGCCGCTTCTGCTGTGCCTGCCATATTTTATTCCTCCTTTCCCGTTTTTTCTTGAGTTTCACCGGTGTTTTCCGTTTTACCGGCATGGATTTTCACCCTGGCCGGAGCCGCTTTTTTGCCGGAGTTCTTATACTGCGACTTAATTCTCGGATCCACAAAAGCATAGAGGATGTCCACCAGCAGATTGACAATGGAAAAGGCAAACGCTATGAACAGGACTCCGCCCTGCACCATCGGATAATTCTTTACATTGATGGCATCCACCATCAGCTTTCCGATTCCCGGTATGGAGAAAATGGACTCCGCCAGAATTGCGCCGCCAAGCATGCCTCCGAAGGAAATTCCCACAACGGTAATAATCGGAATCAACGCATTTTTAAGCGCATGGCGGAACACGATCACGATCTCCTTCTGCCCCTTTGCGCGCGCGGTTGTAATATAATCCTGGCGGATGACCTCCAGCATCGCCGAGCGCGTCTGCCGCATGATAGTCGCGCTGGATGCCATTCCCACGGTCAGGGACGGCAGAATCCAGTGCAGGGGCGTATCGAATCCCGAGGGCGGAAGCACCTTAAAATGAACCGCGAAGATGATAATCAGCATCAGGCCGGTCCAGAAGTTCGGCATGGACACTCCCGTCAGGGCGAACACCGTAGCTATCTTGTCAAAGATGGAGTACTGCTTTACCGCCGCTATCACTCCCGTCACGACGCCGATTACCGTGGCAAAGGAGACGCTTAAAACCGCCAGCGTCACGGTAGCCGGCACTCTCTGGAGAATCTCGATGGATACCGACTGTTTTGTCGTATAGGATTTTCCAAAGTCAAATTTTGTCACAATGTTTTTTATGTAGTTGAAATACTGTACCAGAAAGGGCTGATCAAGTCCCAGCTCACGGTGGAGCGTATTAATATTTTCCTGGGTGGCATCCATTCCCAGCATATACTCCGCGGGATCTCCGGGAGTAAAATACAGGAGGCTGAAAATAATCAGGGAGACGCCCAGCATGACGGGAATCAGCGCCAGTATACGTTTGAATATAAACTTGCTCATTAAACTCTCCTTCCGCATTGCTGTAAAGCGCGCAGGCCTTTTGCCGCTAGTAGTCCGTACTCTAGTCAGGCCCGGCCGGAGCTACCTGCCGGTTCACGGGCGGGCGATAATCTCATCGACGATCTTTTCCATATAGTCGAGGGAGGCCTCCGTCATCTTCTTTCCTATTTCATAGGTAGCTTTTCTGGCGTCGCCCAGGGCTCCGTTTAATGATGCGTCGTTTTTCCAGCTCCAGGCGGCTCCGCCTTTTACGAATGAATCATGGGTCAGCATGCTGTCCTGCATGATTCCCGGCACGCGCTCTGCACGCACCGTCTCGGGGCAGAGATAGAGGCAGGAGCTTGTCTCCACCTCACAGGCATGGCCAATCAGTTTCGGCAGTCCCGTCAGCCCTCCGAGTGAAATTTCCGAGCCCACCGCCGACCAGTACGCATCAATTTCATGATTTTGCTTTAAACTGATCACCGCGCCCTCCAGTGCCGGGAAATTGCCGCCGTGGGCATTTAAAAACAGGATCTTTCTGATTCCGTGCTGGGCAATGGAAACGCCGATATCCACCAGAAGGTGCATCATCGTCTCCACCTGCAGGGTCACGGTGCCTGGGAAATCCATGTGGTGAAGGGACAGTCCGTACGGCACGCAGGGAAATACGACCACCTTATTTTTACAGCGCTCCGCCAGCTTCTCCGCATACGAGGCCGCCCTGGCCGCATCGGTTGCAAATGTGGTGTTGGGGCCGTGCTGTTCACAGGAACCTACCGGCACCAGGGCTACTTTAATATGTTCCATCTCGGCCTCAAGTTCCGGCCAGGTCAGATTATTCATGATCAGTTTGTCCAAAATCTTACCTCCTGTTTTCTCTAAGCCGGGAGCCGGTAAATCGGCTCCCGCAATCTTGTCGTCTGAATGATGTGGCATTCATTACTGTTCGGCTACGGCAACGCCTGCAAAGGATGGGATGTTGCCCGGATCACAGTAGAAATTTTCCACCTGGTCCGTAATCACGTAATTCACCGTCTTGTTTGCCACGCCTATCATGTAATACTGGTTGTAAATATAGTCCTGAAGTTCCTCGTAAACGGCCGCTCTCTCGCCTGAATCATAGGCAGCGCTTCCCTTGTCCAGGAGCTCGTCAATCTTTTTATCCACCGGTCTGAAAAAGCCGTCGCTTCTCGTGTCAAAGTCGGCCAGGGCGTGCCCCGGATCGCCTGTGGAGTAAGTTGCCGCCATAATCGTAACCTGATTGTCCCCGCGTCTGCCGGCCGCTATAATCTCGGAGGTGGATGCGGTGGAAATATTGGCCGTCACGCCGATCTCTTTCCACATATTCTGTGCAATAACGCCGATGTTCTGCTGCTCGGAGCCGTTTGGAAGATTGAGTTTAATTGTGAGTCCGTCCGCATAACCCGCTTCCGCCAGAAGTTCTTTGGCTTTCTCTATATTATATTCATGCTTTCCCTGGGACTTATAGGCAAATACGGTGGATGGCATGACGCTCTCGCTGACCGTCGCATAGTTTCCGTACACCGTCTCCACCAGAGAGTCGAGATCCAGGGCCAGGGACAGGGCCTGCCTGATTCTCACATCACCGAGCACCTCATCGTCCATGGAGAATACGATATAGGACATGCCGTAACTGTCGCCGGACACCACTTTAAGCCCATCCGTCTCCGCCAGCCTGTCCAGGTCTCCCGTGTCGGGATCCAGTACGATGTCGGCGTTGCCGGACTCGATCTCCAGCGCCCTGTTTGCCGTCTCCGTGATGAATTTCAGGGTAAGGGTGGAATAAGCCGGTTTTTCTCCCCAGTAATTGTCATTGCGCTTTAAGGTAATGCTGGTTCCGCTTACCCAGTTGTCAAATGCAAAGGGTCCCGTTCCTACAGGGCTGCGTCCGAACTGGTCGTCCCCCATCTCCTCCACCGCTTTTTTGCTCACAATGCCGCCCCTTGTCGAGGTCAGATAGTTGTATACGGCTGCAAACGGCGCTTTTGTCGCCACATCTACGGTCAGCTCATCCACAGCCTTCGTGTTTTCGGCGTCAAAGGAGGCAAAAATGGATGCGCTGGACGGTTTTTCCGTCGCCCTCTTAATCGTGTATGCCACATCCTCCGCCGTCAGTTTTTCACCGTTATGGAAATACACATTATCCCTCAGTTTAAAACGGATCGTCTTGTCGTCTATCTGTTCCCAGCTCTCCGCAAGTCCGGGAACGATGTTGCCTTCCTCATCTTTTTTTACCAGCGTCTCAAAAATCTGCACCTGGGTGGTCATCGCCACCAGCTCCGTATTTCCGTGAGGATCAATGTTGGAGGGTTCCCCTTTAAGGACTGCGATCACTTCATCTTTGACGGCCGTACTCCCCGCCGTCTCCCCCGCCGGTGCTTCGGTACCGGTCCCGGTTCCCGCTTCGGAACCTGCCGGCGCTTCACTCTTGCCGGAACAGCCCGCCAGAACGCCTGCCGCCAAAAGCATTGTCAGAAACAATTTTGTTTTTTTCATAACCTCTCTCCTTCTCCTTTGTATGATATATAAATTAATGTTACTATTCACAGCCAGTGAGCCTGATCCCAAAGAGTCAGCATCGTACCCAAATCCTGTCTGACCGCCTCCTCAAACAGGGTGTACCCCCATGAAACATCCTCCACCGGAAGGCCGCCGGAAATGAAAATAATTTTCTCGTCCTCTGATTTTCTCGGACTTATCTTCCCGGCCGCAATATCACTCAGGCTCATCATATTTTCCGCTGTCACTTTTCC
>CATWBR010000221.1 GCA_958349075.1 uncultured Clostridium sp. | reverse complement strand
GATAAAGCTCTGGGGACATTACACAACAGAAGACTTTGTTCACTATGAGGACAGAGGACCGTTTCTGTTTCCTGATAATGATTATGACGCCCACGGCGTTTACTCGGGTTCCGCTTTTGTTGAGAACGGGATAATCCATTACTTCTATACCGGCAATATCAAACTTTTTGATCGGGATGACTACGATTATATCACTGCCGGACGCGGAAGCAATACGCTCCACTTCACCAGCAGGGACGGTGATACTGCAGGGCCGAAGGAACTCATTTTCACAAATCAGGATTATCCGCAGGATATAAGCTGCCATGTGAGGGATCCCAAGGTATTTAAGAAAAACGGCGTTTATTATATGGTTCTCGGCGCCAGGGACAGGGAGAGCCGGGGGCTGGTTCTTCTGTACCGCTCGGATGACCTGAAAAACTGGAAATATGAAAACCGGATTACGACGAAAGAGCCGTTCGGCTATATGTGGGAGTGCCCGGATTTGTTTGAACTGGACGGACAGTTATGTATGATTAACTGTCCTCAGGGAGTCGGCCCCAGGGGAATTGACTATCGGAATGTGCATCAGTGTACGGTTATGCCCCTGTGCTGCGATTTTGAGCGGAACAGCTATAAAATTGATGAAGAAAAGATTCGGATGGTAGACAGAGGATTTGATTTTTACGCCCCCCAAACCTTTTGTGACGGAAAGGGACGCAGGATTCTGATTGGATGGATGGGAATCCCCGATGCCGAATATGGGAATCCAACGGTGGAAGATGGGTGGCAGCATGCCCTGACTCTGCCGAGGGAGCTTCATATGAAGAACGGCAGGCTGAGCCAGACACCGATTGAGGAGCTGAACGAGCTTCGCGGTGAGGAACGCTGCTATGAGAGTAAAGAGAAGCTGAACGAAGCGGATGAAAAGCAGCTGGTATTTGAGGCGGAGATTTGCTTTCATTCCTGCGATGATACGGTGATAGAGCTGAGAAAAGGAACAAAGCTTACTTACGGCCGTACGAACGGGCTGCTGACACTTTCCCTGGAAGAGGGCGGATATGGCCGTACGGAAAGAAGTGTGAGAGTGGAGGCGCTTAGTAATCTGAGGATTTACTCCGACACGACTTCCCTGGAGATATTTGTCAATGACGGAGAAGAGGTATTCACGACAAGGATATATGGGAAAAACGGCGGTTTCCGGATATACGGGGAATGCAGTGCACAGATCAGGTTGTACGGGCTGAATTCCTTTATAATTGACAGAGAGCCGGGAAAGCCGGAACGGGAAAAACAGAGTGGTCTCTGCGTCATAGGAGAAGCGCTGATCGATTTTATTCCCGAGCGCAAGGGGCAGCGGTTAAAAGACGTGGCGGTTTTTAAACGGGCGGCCGGGGGCGCGCCTGCCAATGTGGCGGGAGCGGTCAGCCGTCTGGGGCTCCCGTCCAGACTCCTGACAAAGACGGGAAACGACGCATTTGGGGACTATCTGATTGAAAGTTTCGGTGCGGCCGGGATAGACACGGACTTTATAAAGAGGGACGCTACTAAAGAGACACCGCTGGCATTCGTCTCCCTGGCGGAAGACGGGAACCGGGACTTCCAGTTTTACCGCAAGAACAGCGCGGATCTGTTTTATTCTCCGGAGGATGTGACGCCGGAGGTTCTTAATGGCTGCGGTATCCTGCATTTTGGCGGGGTGGATTTAGTGGAGTCACCAATGAAGGAGGCTCACAGGAAACTGATCCGCATGGCCGCGGATCAGGGGCTTATGGTTTCATTTGATCCGAACCTGCGCCCGTCGCTCTGGAATGACGATATAAAAATGAAAGAGACCATATTAGAATTTATGCCCCAGGCGGATATAGTCAAGATTTCGGAGGAAGAACTGGAATTTATTACGGGCAGAAAAGAAATCGAAGACGCGCTGCCGGAACTTCTAAAGGGGAAGACACGGTGTGTCCTTTATACAAGGGGGAAAGACGGCGCCGCCGCTTACACAGAGAAATGGTCTGTTTCACGTCCCGGAGTCAGGGTTGAGGCAAGGGATACGACCGGAGCCGGCGACTCGTTTACCGGGGCATTTCTTTCACGGCTGCTGCGGTACGGTATTACCGATATAACGGAAATGTCCACCGGACAAATGGAAGATTTCCTGGACTTTTCCAATGCTTATGCGGCCTGCACGACGACGGCGGAGGGAGGGCTTACGGCAATGGCGTCGAAACAGGAGTTTGACGAGTGGATGAGACGGGAACCGATTGTAAAATTAATATAAAAAGAGGAGGGGATCTCCGGCCGGTTTATGGCTTAAGAGATCCCCTCCTCTTATCGTTGACGATTGGATGTTTTATTTCAGCACGCCAATCTCTTTGTAATATTTTGCAGCGCCGTCATGCAGGGGCAGGTCTGCAATATCCGTGACGGCATCCTCTGCCTTTAAACCGGTCATGGAGCTGTTGCTTTCTGCCAGCTTGTCCACGTTCTCCCAGAAAGTTTTTGTCAGATCGTATACCGTATCCTCGTCCATATCGGCCGTTGTGAACATAACCATCTTGATGGCAGTGGTCTGAATGTCGGAATCCTGGCCCGAGTAGGTGCCTGCCGGGATGGTGAATTTAGCATACCAGGGGTACTGCTCCTGAAGCGCGGCAATCACATCGTCGCCGATATTTAACACCTTTGCATCAGCGGTGGAGGTGGCCTCCGTTACGGCTGAGTTGCCGAGAGCCGCCATGATCCAGGCGCCGTCAAGCTGTTTATTCCTCATCATGTCTACCGCTTCGGTGAAGCCGATGTTCTCGATTTTGATATCGTCCGGGTAGGTGAGTCCGGCGGCTGTAAAATGGTTTCTGGATTCGCCCTCAGTGGAGCTTCCCACTGCGCCGCTGGCAAAATGTTTGCCTTTAACATCGGTCAGGCTGTTAATGCCGGAGGCTCCGGTCACTACGACCTGGTTTGGATTGTAGTAGAGACCGGCGATTACGCGGAAGTTTTCGTTCTTACGGCCGTCAAAAGTTCCGGTTCCAGTGTAGGACTCGTAGCAGTTGCTGCTGATGGCAATACTTACCTGAGCCTCACCCTCAGCCAGAAGATTCAGATTCTCAACACCGCCGCCGGATGCCTGGGAGCTTGCTTTCACATAATCAAGTTCCGTGCTCCAGAGGTTGGTAATCGCCGCTCCCAGAGGGTAAAGGGCGCCTGTGGTGGCAGCCGTCGGGAAATTAACCGTTACGGTATCTTTTTTATCGCCTGCTGTTTTTTCTTCTCCCGCCGCTGCGCTCTCGTCGGATTTTGCCTCTTCCGTTTTTGCGGGTTCCTCCTTACTGCTGCTGGAAGAACTGCAGCCGGTCAGCATGGCTGCGCCCATGGCAACGCATAAACCCATGGCTATTACTGTCTTCATTGATTTTTTCATCTCGTTTTCCCTCTCTTTTTTACAGATTTTCTTACATGATATATTAATTTGGTTATTAATATCTGAACTGAATGCGGTGAAATTTTAATCACCGGATATAAATTCGGCTAAATATAAATGAGCCACAATAAGGATAAGGCCATATACGGTTAAGGCCAAATGTGGTTAAGGCCAAATGTGGTTAAGGCCAAATGTGGATGAGGCAGAAGTTTAGCAGGCTGCCGCATCCGGGTCGGCTTTATGCTTTTTCACCGCCGAATACTGGAACAGGATCACGGCTGCGAACAGGACGACTCCCACCACGTCGGTGAGCATTCCGACATCGATGCCGCAGAATGCAACAACGATAAGAAGGGCACGTTCCGGCAGGCTGCAGACTTTCAGGAGCATACCCTGGAGCGCTGCGGCCAGTGCGATGACACCGATGGTTGCTGTAACCGCCGCCACTGCCGTGGATATAAATGAGGCATCCGTCACACCGATCAGCAGAATCGGATTTCCGAGGAAAAAGAACGGAAGGATAAATCCAGTCAGCCCCAGTTTAACCGCGATCAGCGAAGTCTTTGTCTGATTGGAGTCTGCAATGCCCGCCGCCACATAGGAGCTCATGGCTACAGGCGGTGTGATATTGGACAGGCAGGCATAAATCAGGCAGAACATGTGGGCGGCAACCGGATTTGCACCAATCTCGATGAGAACCGGAATTGCCACGGCTACCACAATAACGTAAGCGGCCACTCCGGGTACGCCCATTCCCAGGATAATGCTCATAATCATGACCATAAAACCGCCGAGATAAAGCTGATTTTCGCCCACTACACGCAGAATCAGATACCCGATAGTCAGTCCCAGGCCTGTCAGGGAAACGGTTCCGATAATTACGCCGATTACAACGCAGGACACGCCCACGCTGACCGCTCCTTTAGAACCTTCCACTGTGGCATCTATGATATCCCGAAAACTCATCCGGGTGTCTTTTCTGAGCCAGGAGGCCAGTACCGTGGAAAAGGTGGCGAATACCGCCGCATAGAGCGGCGTGTAGCCTGCGACGATCATACCAATCAAAACAACAAGCGGAATTACCAGATGGCCCTGCTTTTTAATTACCTCCATGGCGTTTGGGATGTTCTCCGGAGAGAGGCCCTTAAGCCCCAGCTTTTTAGCTTCAAAATGGACGGAGAAGAGCAGGGATAAATAGTAAAGGAATGCGGGAATACACGCCGCAATCATAACCTTGCTGTAGCTGATGCTTAAAAATTCCGCCATAACGAATCCAACCGCACCCATAATCGGCGGGGCGAACTGTCCTCCGGTGGAGGCAACGGCCTCGACCGCGGCGGCAAACTCTTTTTTGTAACCAGTCTTTTTCATCAGCGGAATCGTAATCGTTCCGGTGGTTGCCACATTGGCAATAGCGCTGCCGTTAATCATGCCTAACAGAGCGCTGGCCAGAACCGCTACCTTGGCCGGTCCGCCCGGGCTTCTTCCCACCAGGGTCAGTGCCAGGTCATTGATAAACTGGCTGAATCCGCTGTATTTTAAAAATGCTCCAAACAGCACAAAGAGGAAGATATAGGTTGCGCTGACGCCGATACCGACGCCGAAGATTCCCTGGCTGCCCCAGACCATATGGCTGAGTACGCGTTTTAATGAGAATCCGGTGTGGCCCAGCTCTCCCGGGATATAGGCCCCGAAGAAGTTATAGGCCAGAAATATAAGTCCCAGCACAGCCAGGCTGGGGCATGCCCTTCTGGCGGCTTCAAATACCATCAAAAGGCCGATGGCGGCGATCCAGATATCCTGTTTTGAGAGATACCCGCCGCTCTGGGCGATCTTTGTGTAATGAAGCAGCATGTAACCAAAAGCAAAGGCCGTCAGCCCGATCAGGGCAAAATCCCAGATTGGGGGCAGCACACGCTGCTTTTTCTCTTTCTTATAAGCTGGGTACAGTAAAAATGTAAATACCAGCAGGAACATGCAGTGCCACATCCTGAGGTTCATGGCGTTCATAACACCGATCGTATTGACATAGAGCTGGAAGACTGCCCAGCCTGTCAGCAGAATCACCAGAAGGCCGCCGAATATTCCGTCATAGGAGCGGGTTCTTGCTTCTGCCTCCTTCTCCTCCAAAAGTTTCTGGGCTCTTTCCTCCACAGTCTCGGAAACCTCTGATTTCCCTTTCTTTTCCATCACTCATTCATCCTCCTGTATTTCTTTCAACCCGGTATAACGGGTGACTTGCCGCGTTAAATCGTTAAACCGACACTATTATAGCAGACAAACGGGAAATAGTCAAAGAAATAACGGGGATTTGGCTGAGGAGAGCTTAAATCGTATTCCACCAGGCAAAAACAGGCCTTCCATATGTATGGAGGGCCTGTTTTTCACAGTGAAACATCTATCGTGCCTTATGTCCTTTTTTCCTCGGATTATCGTGCTCACGACCGGGGGAAAACGTCCTTTTTTCCTGCATCATCAAGTCGAATTCAGCTTCAGAGATGCCTGTCTCTTTCAGTCTCTCGGCCCTGCGTCTGCGCCGTTCCAGCAGTGCCGCCTCTTCCTGCGCCTTGCGCCGCTTGAAGGTGAAGACGGCAAAAGCGCCGGTTCCGCCGATGATAATAATTGCGGCCAGTATCTTAAAGAACAGGGAAGGAATCTTTAATGATATCTTGAACTTGCCGCCGGAGCTGTCCGGTGATGACTCGGGTTCGGCGGACTTGCCCAGGGGAGAAGCGGCGGAAAGGCTCTCCGTCATGCCTTCGCTTCCGGAGTGGGCCGGGTCCGGATCCTCTGCCGCAGGGGCCAGAGCGGACGGCTGAACCTCAATAAGAGCCTGGGGCAGCTTTATGCCTGCTTCCGATACGGCATCTTTCAGTGTTAAATAAGCCTGTCCAACCGTCCTGTCGCCGAGCAGGTAATTCACGCAGGCGATTGACCCGTCCGGAGCGCCCGCGGGTAATGTGTAGTCCAGGGATACGGTAGTCTCGGAAAAGTCGGCGGTCATGGGCAGGATAACCCTGCTGTCGGGATCAATGGTCAGAACCTGTTTTTCCGATGTGGGTAATCCCGATATCTTTAAATCGTCTCCTATCGTGGAGAAGGTTTTGTCATAATCAGCAATTTTGACGGATTTAAAATTGGCAAATCCAAAGTTCAGCAGCGCTTTTGTGTCATTATACTGAGTAGCAGAGCTGTGCAGGATAACGGTGATAAACTTTGTATCTCCCTGCTGCGCCCCGATGACAAGCGTATTCAGTGCGAGGGAAGTATAACCGGTCTTGCCTCCGATGACATCGGCGCGGTACTGATCCGGCCAGTTTTTCTTGACCATCTTATTGCCGGGGGAGATGCCCTGGCCTTCCGGGTTCTTCTTATTGGGTGGCAGTTCATAATAGGTCGTTGCCACAATCTTGGAAAATTCCGCATTTTCAAAGGCGGCTTTCGTGATTAAAGCCATATCGTAAGCACTGACATAGTGAGCCTCATCATTCAGGCCGCTGGGATTGGAAAAATGGGAATCCTGGCATCCGAGCTGCGCGGCCTTCTCGTTCATCAGCTTTGCAAACTCTTCGGTGGTGCCTGAGATATGCTCGGCCAGGGCGTTGGCGGATTCGTTGGCGGACTTCAAAAGGAGGGCATACAGGCAGTCCTTAACACTGGCAGTATCCCCGGTATCATAACCGGCGCTGCTGCTGTTGGATTCCACGTTATACACCGCATTCTGTGAAAAAGTCACCATCTCGTCCAGGGAACAGTGTTCCAGCACAATCAGAGCGGTCAGCACCTTGGTGATACTGGCCGGTGCATAGGTGTCATGAATATTCTTACCATATAATACGGCTCCGGAGTGGGCATCCATAATAATACCCGCATCGGACTCAATCGAGACATTATCCGGCCAATCTGCGGAAGCCAGGGCGGTAGAAGGAAAAAGCCCGGTGAGCAGAAGCAGGCATAATAA
>CATWBR010000220.1 GCA_958349075.1 uncultured Clostridium sp. | reverse complement strand
GTATAACCTGGAGCGCTTTGTCAATAATGAACAAAGGAAAAAATGATTTTTTCTCAAATATAATTTGACAAAATTCGCGATTAATGCTATAAGTATTAATTGAATCAGCAATAAGTTGCACCAGTTAAAGGAGTTTTGATTATGAAACAGAGAAGAATTATGTTAGGAACTGTAGAAGATGCAAAAAATTTTGTAGCAGCTGCAACGAAATGCGATTTCGATATTGATGTATTTTATAACCGCGTCGTGATTGACGCCAAATCTATTTTAGGCGTAATGAGCCTTGATATGACGAGAGTACTGACAGTAGAATATAACGGAGAGAATAAAGATTTTGAAGCATTTCTTGATAGGATGGCGGTAAAGGCCATCACGGCTGCTTAATTGATTTTTTGCATACAATTTGAGAAAAGGGATTGCGGGAGACTGCAGTCTCTTTTTCTTTTTATCGAACCAGAGGAATTCATTTGTATTGACGCAGTCGGGAGGGAGAAGGACAGATGGAGATGAAAGGAAAACAGATACGGGTTTCTGTGCGGAACCTGGTCGAATTTGTCCTGCGCTCCGGCGATATAGATAACAGAAGAACCGCAATTGACCAGAAAGAGGCCATGCTTGCGGGAGGCCGCATTCACCGGAAGATCCAGAAAAAGATGGGTTCCGGCTATCGGTCCGAGGTTGTGCTAAAGTGCACCGTGGAGGAGGACGGCTTTGAAATTCTGGTGGAAGGGAGAGCCGACGGCATTATCCGGGAGGGAAACCGCGCAACGATCGATGAGATCAAGGGCGTTTACATGGATATCGGAGATTTGGAAGAGGCAGTGGAAATCCATCTGGCCCAGGCTATGTGCTATGGATACTTTTACGGTTCGGAGGAGAACCTGGACGAACTGACGATACAGGTAACCTACTGTAATCTGGACACGGAAGAGATAAAACGGTTCCAGGTAATCAAGACCACGGAGGAACTGAAGGTATGGTTTATGGGCCTGATCCACGAGTATGTCAAGTGGGCCAGATATCTGCACCACAATGCGGAACGCCGTGATGAATCCCTGAAAGAACTGGAATTCCCATTTCATTACAGGGAAGGGCAGAGGGAGCTGGCGGTCAGCGTATACAGGACGGAGGCCAGAAGACGGAAACTTTTTATCCAGGCGCCTACCGGAATTGGAAAGACGCTTTCCACCGTATTTCCCAGCTTAAAAGCGATTGGAGAGGGTCATGGAGATAAACTTTTTTACCTGACGGCCAAAACAATCACGAGAGGGGTGGCGGAGGAGGCCTTTGCCATTCTGAGGGAGCGCGGTCTTTATTTCCGTTCCGTTACCATAACAGCCAAGGATAAGCTCTGTTTTCTGGATAAACCGGAATGCAATCCGGATGCCTGTCCCTATGCAAAAGGCCACTTTGACAGAGTGAATGATGCGGTCTATGAGATCGTCCACAGGGAATTCGGGATAACGAGGGATGTAATACTCCGGTATGCGGAAAAATTCCAGGTCTGCCCATTTGAATTCTGCCTCGATATCAGCAGTTTTGTGGACGGCATTATCTGTGATTACAATTATGTTTTTGATCCCGATGTCCGGCTCAAACGCTATTTTGCGGACGGAGCCAAGGGAGAATATATTTTCCTGATTGACGAGGCCCATAACCTGGTGCCGAGGGCGCGGGAGATGTACAGCGCCGTCCTGGTAAAAGAGGACGTGCTGGCGGCAAAGCGCCTTGTGAAGGAGAAGTCCGCGGGACTTACAAGGCAGTTGGAGCGCGTCAATAAAATTTTGCTGGAGATGAAACGTGACAGTGAGGGATGGCAAATCCTTCCCGATGCGGATCATCTGGTGACGGCGCTGACCTCCCTGTTCCCGGTACTGGAAAAGTTCATGGATGATTTTAAGGGGAACGACGGACGGGAGGAGCTGCTGGATTTCTATTTTTGCGTCAGAAACTTCCTTAATATTTATGAGAGGGTGGACGAACATTACCGCATTTATACGGAAATGACGGAGTATGGGAACTTTATAATAAAACTGCTATGTGTGAATCCCATCGTCCATATCGGAGAATGCCTTGCGCAGGGAAACAGCACGGTGTTTTTCTCGGCAACCCTGCTTCCCATCAAGTATTACAGACAGCTTTTAAGCAATGATGAGGAAGACTATACGGTATACGTCAACTCACCGTTTCCGCAGGAGAACCGCCTTCTGCTGGCGGCTTCCGATGTGACAAGCCGCTACACAAGAAGGAACCGGAGTGAATACAAGAAGATACTGGAATATATCCGTCAGGCGGCGGAGGTGAAGAAGGGAAATTATATCGTTTTTTTTCCTTCCTATCAGTATATGAACCGTGTCCTGGAGCTGGTGGACGGAGGACAGATCGTGCGCCCGGACGGAGAGGATGAATTAATGGCGGAAGCCGGATTAACGGCAGGGCCGGAATACGGGCTAAAACCGCAGGCGGAGCCGGAAGACGGTATTGAGTGGCTGGCACAGGGAAACCGGATGAGCGATTCGGAACGTGAGGATTTTTTAAAGGAATTTGAGAAGGATCGGGATCATTCGCTGGTGGCATGCTGTGTCATGGGAGGCCTGTTTTCAGAAGGAATTGATTTGAAAGAAGAAAGACTGATTGGGGCTGTCATCGTTGGAACGGGACTTCCTATGGTATGTACGGAACAGGAGATACTTAAGGGATATTTTGATGAGGAAGAACAGGAGGGATTTGCCTTCTCCTATCAGTATCCGGGTATGAATAAAGTCATGCAGGCTGCGGGGCGTGTAATCAGGACTGCTGCCGATAAGGGGATCATCCTGCTTCTCGACGACAGGTTTCTGAGGAATGACTACCGGGAACTGTTTCCCAGAGAATGGAGCGATTGCAGCAGGGTGACGCTTCGAACGGTCAGAAAAAAGCTGGAAGAATTCTGGTCCGGCAAGTGAAAGAAAAAGCCGATTGGGTTAATTTTACTCAATCGGCTTTTCTTTCACTGGCGGTAACCTGCCGCGGAGCATGCGGATTACCGATTGTCTGCGCCGGCATGCTCTTCCAGCAGTTCGATAAACTGCCTGGCGGCCTGGGAGATAGGCAGCGTCTCATTATGCACGACAACGAGCTGCCGTCCGGGAAGTATTTCCTCCAGGTTTAAGATAAAGAAATTATCATCCTGCTGTGGGATGCAGAAATCGGGAACAAAGGCAATTCCAAGACCGATTTTAGCCAAATCGATCAGCAGGTCGTTGCTGCTAAGCTCAATCTCAGGAACAAGATCCAACTGGTGCTTCTGGAACATGCTGTGGAGAAATTCACTGGTGGTACTTTTCCGATCCAGCATCAGGATGGGATAGGACTGGAGTTCCTTCAGCGTGATGAGCCTGTCTTTCAGCGGGAAATAGGCCTCATTTGCCACAAATACATCTGAGAATTCATGGATGACCTGAATATTCTGCGTATTGGACAGACCGGAGTTCGGATAATTGGTGATAATGAAATCCACCTGTCCGTTTTCAAGGAGACGGGCGCATTCGATGGAAGTGCGGTTTGTAACCTTGATGTGGATATTCGGATACACCTTGTGAAATTCATTTAAAAACGGCACCAGAAAATAACGGCAGATTGTGTCGCTGGCTCCGATACGGAGCTGTCCGCCGTTCAGGGTATTGGCTTCCAGAAGCTGGTTTTCTCCCTTTTTGATCAGGTTCATGGCAGGTTCTATATGTTTTAACAGGATTTCACCCTCGGGCGTCAGTTGGACGCGCTTCGTGCTTCTGATAAAAAGCGTCTGGTTCAGTTTCTTTTCCAGTACCTTGATGGACTGGCTGACCGCAGACTGAGAGATGAAGAGCTGTTTTGATGCCTCCGAAAAGCTGAGGGTGGAAGCAACGTGGTAAAAGACCTTATATAATTCATAATTGATATCCATTTATTAGTCCCCCTTATAATGCTGTATAGAGTTTAGCACAGGTTTAAGGGGAAGTAAAGGGGAAGGGAGAGGAGGGAAAAGGCTCCCGGACGCGGGCGTTCTCATTTCTCTGCCCAAATCCCTATTTACTATCCCAGGTATTTTTGATAGAATATTCTGAACAGTAACATTTTACACGCCATCATATTTTACAGAGGGAAACACAGATGATTAAAACAGTAGCTTCTTTAGAGCTTCCGGTAAGTGAAACACTTCTGATAAGAAAGAATGTAATCACGCCGGAACAGGGGACGGACCGAGGAAAACGGTTTTGCGTTGTGACGGGGACACACGGCGATGAGCTGGAGGGGCAGTATGTCTGTTACGAGCTGAACAGAAGAATCAGGGAACAGATTCACCATCTGAAGGGGACGGTGGAGATTTACCCGGCTCTTAACCCGTTGGGGCTGGATACGATCACAAGGGCGTTTCCCGTATTTGACGTGGATATGAACCGGATTTTTCCGGGGACGGACAACGGCTCGGTAGCGGAACTGGTAGCCGGTATGATCGTGAAGGATCTGGCCGGAGCAGATATGTGTATTGATGTTCACGCCAGCAATATCTATATCAGGGAGATTCCGCAGGTGCGCCTTAACGAGAGCACTTCCGACAGCCTCCTCGGATATGCCAGACGCCTGAATACGGAGTTTGTATGGGTCCATCCTGCGTCCACCGTTCTTGAGTCAACCCTTGCCCATACTTTGAATATGATTGGCGTTCCCACCCTTGTCGTGGAGATGGGCGTCGGAATGAGAATTACGGAGAAGTTCTGTTTCCAGTTGGTAGATGGTATCTTTTGCCTGATGAAAGATCTCGGAATCTGGGACGGCCCTGTGATCGAGCCGAAGGAACCGATTGTGTCGCTTGGCGGGGAAGTGGGTTTTGTCAACGCCGGGAAATCCGGGCTTTTTGTCCCGAAGGTGGTACACAGGAACGATATCAGAAAGGGTGAGATCATCGGTGAGATTGTCAATCCGCTGGAAGGAACTGTGGAGGAGCGTCTGTACGCCCCCTGTGACGGGCTGATTTTCACGCTGCGGGCCTATCCGATGGTGGAGGAAGGGTCTTTAATAGCCCGGATTCTGGGAGGTGTCGTCTGATGAAGCACGAACTGATTTATTCGATGAAGAACATCCACAGGGATGATTTTAATATATACGGCTACCGTTTCGGCAAAAACGGCGGCAAGGCGGCCTGTATTGTGGGTTCTCTGCGGGGCGATGAAGTGCAGCCCCTTTACATCTGTTCACTTTTAGTGAAGATGCTAAAAGAGATAGAGATGCACGGCGGTATTGTGGGGGATAATGAAATCCTGGTAATCCCCTCGGTCAACCATCCGGCGATGAATGTGGGGAAACACTTCTGGTCCACGGACAACTCCGACATCAACCGCCTGTTCCCGGGAGATGAAAACGGTGAGACGACAAAGAGGCTGGCCGCCGGTATTTTCGGCAGGGTGAAGGATTACGGCTATGGGATACAGTTTGGAAGCCTCTATATGACCGGAGACTATGCGCCTCACGTCCGAATGATGGAAACGGGATACCACAATCCGGGACTGGCCAATCTCTTCGGCCTGCCCTATGTGGTGATGCGCAAGCCGACGCCCTATGATACGGCCACATTGAACTATAACTGGCAGATGAACGGAACGAATGCATTTACCGTCTTTTCCGCATCCACCGAGACAATTGACGAACCGTCCGCAAAGCAGGCGGCCTCCAGCGTCCTGCGCTTTCTGACGAGGATGGGAATTATCCGCTATAACAGCCACAGCGGCTACATAGCAAGCGTGATCCGTGAGGAGGATTTGACCAGTGTAAAAACAGACCGCGCCGGTTTCTTCTGCCGGGAGGCGGAGCCTGGGAGCGAGGTTCTGCGGGGCGATTTGATGGCGACGATCATTGAACCGGGGAGCGGCGAGGTGGTAAGCCGGATTCTGGCTCCCACGGATGGAATTGTATTTTTTGCCCACTCCCAGCCGCTTGTGATGGAGAGGGCGATTGTTTTCAAGATTATCAGACGCCTCCACGCCTGAGAGCTGTGGGCATTATCGTTTTGTCCGCCGCCTCCTAATACGGGAACAAAAGCGTGCGGCAGAGAAGAATATTCAAGGAAGGAATTAGAAAAAATGGCAAACGACAGCTTAAAAGATTTTTTAGATGCCGGGGAACCGGACGGCGAGAGAGAATTTACGACAGGGGATGATTTTTACCGTCTTTATCTGGAAGAACTGAAGATGGTCCCTCCCTGCACGCCGGAGGAAGAGGAACGTCTGCTGGATGAAATCCTGGCGGGCAGCCAGGCGGCGGTAAAGCGTCTGGTAGAAGGAAAACTTGGACAGGCGGTCAGCATTGCCGAGGAGTATAAAGACAGGGGCCTCACAATGAATGATCTGGTGCAGGAAGCCAATATCGCCCTTCTGCTTACCGCTCAGGAGTACGTCGGCGGCGATTTTAACGGACAGGCGGAGGAACGCATCAGAAGGATGATAGAGGACGCCATGGAACTGCAGAGCACGGAGAGCAGGGTTGAGGAAGAGATGCTGGCCCGTGTCAACGTCCTGAGGGACATTTCCGCCAGCATGGCGGAGGAACTGGGCCGGGAGGCTTCGGTGGAAGAACTGGCCGAGCGGATGAAGATGACAGAGGAAGAGATACAGGATATTATGAAACTGACTCTCGATGCGATGAGCGTCAGCGGAGAGTAGGGCAGCCGGAACGATGAAATTTTACTTACTGCGTCATGGACAGACAAGATGGAATATTGTGGGAAAGATACAGGGTAAGACGGACATCCCGTTAAATGAGACGGGAATGGAACAGGCAGAATGTCTCGCAAGGGCCATGGAGGACTGCCGGGTGTCGGCGCTCTTTTCAAGCCCGCTTCTCAGGGCGAGGCAGACGGCCGGTGTCGTGGCGGAGAAGACGGGACTTGAGGTTACGGTGCTGCCGGAGCTGAAAGAAGTGGACTTCGGCCTGTGGGAAGGCATGACCTGGAAGGATATCGAAGAAAATTATCCGGAAGATTACAAAAAGTGGGAGAGAAACCCGGCTAAAGCGGAACCCACAGGAGGAGAATCCAGACAGTCCTGCACGGATCGCAGCCGGATTGCCGTGGAGCAGATGCTTGGGACCGCGGCCGCCCCGGATGGGAGAGACGTATGCATTGTCGCCCATGGAGGCATCCTCGTTTATCTGATCGATTACCTTTTGAGAAAGCAGGTGGACAAGCGGGAGATTATCGTCAAGAATGCCAGCATCTCCGTCGTGGAATACGACGAAAAATCAGGCATTGGAAAACTTCTGGAACTCAACCGCACATCCCATTTACCAGCCGTTGATAACAGGAAAACAAATAAGTACTGTTAATAAAAAATATTAGATATATTAATTTTACTAATCTATAAAAGTTGTGTA
>CATWBR010000219.1 GCA_958349075.1 uncultured Clostridium sp. | reverse complement strand
CTTATGATGTATCCAAATTTATTTTCACCTATCAAAATTGGCTCTCTTACAATTCGAAATAGAATTGAAGTGGCACCCATGGGCGTCTCCGATCTTACGCCGGAAGGTTATCTTACTCCGGCCAATATAGCCCTCTATGGAGAACGCGCAAAAGGCGGCGCCGGTATTGTAACCATTGGAGAAAGCCTCGTAGACACAGTCACGGGCAAAGCACACGGACGCATGGTTCCCCTCGATTCAGAAGAGATACTCCCCTATCTTATCGACTGTACCGACGAGATTAAACGCCACGGCGCCGCGGCCTCCATTGAACTGATTCATGCCGGACGCCGCGCACACCCTCAGTATACGAACGGCAAGGTATACGGCCCCAGTGCCGGTGACTGCATTTACGGCGGCCAGGTCATCGAGATGGATGAAGCCATGATCGAATACATCGTGGAAAAATTCGGCGACGCCGCAGAGATGGCAAAGCTGGGCGGCGTTGATATGTGTATGGTGCACGGAGGCCACGGCTGGCTTCTGGGACAGTTCTTATCTCCCGTCAACAACCAGCGTACCGACCGTTTCGGAGGCAGTCTTGAAAACAGGGCCAGAATCTCCATGATGGTCATCGATAATATCCGCAAAAAATGCGGCAGGGATTTCCCAATTGAATACCGTATCAGCGGCGACGAGTTCATGCCGGGCGGTTTCAACCTGGATGAGGCAATTGAACTCTCAAAGATGCTGGACGGCAAGGTGGATCTGATTCACGTATCTGCAACCAGTTTCCACGATAAAGACGCCGCACAGAGAATGTTCCCCAACACCTTCCTTCCAAGGGGCTGCAACGTTTATCTGGCCGAGGCGGTTAAAAAAGCAGTAAAGAACACACCGGTAACGGCCGTAGGCGCGCTCGACGATCCGGAAGAACTGGAGAAAATCATCAGCTCCGGCACGGCCGATATGGTGGCCATGGCCAGAGGTATTGTGGCAGATCCCTATTTCCCGGTAAAAGCAAAGACAGGCCATGCGGATGATATCACGCCATGTATCCGCTGTAACTACTGCCTGAGCGGCAATTTTGTACCTTACATAAAATATCCGACCAGGGTCAGCCGCTGCACCGTCAACCCGCTCTGCGGCAGAGAACTGGAATGCAGACAGCCTAAAAAAGCTCCTGTCAGCAAAAAGGTTGTCATTGTGGGCGGCGGCCCGGCCGGCATGCAGGCGGCCGTAACGGCCAGCGACAGAGGCCACGATGTAACACTTGTTGAGAAATCTTCCGTCCTTGGCGGCGCTTTGAACTTTGCCGTCCGGCCTGACTTTAAGAAAGATATTAAGAAACTTATGCAGGTACTGGAAACCCGCGTGAAGAACCGCCCGATCGAGGTTCTGATGAATACGGAGGCAACCGCGGAACTGATAAGCTCCATCAAACCGGATGCGCTGATTATCGCCGTCGGCGCCGCTCCCGCTGTCCCTCCGATTCCCGGCATGGATAAGTCCTTTGTGCATCTTGCCGCACATTTGGAGGACGACGTAAAAATCGAGGGACCGGTTGTTGTAATCGGAGGCGGACTCGTCGGCTGTGAGGAGGGCCTTCACCTGGCAAAGGAAAAGGGTTATGACGTCACAGTCCTTGAGATGAAGGACGCCGCCGCCACCGATGCCCCGTTCCTGCATTGGAGAGCTCTGATGATCGAGCTTGAAAAGGAAGAAAAGCTCACGCTCCGGACCCGGATTACATGTTCGGAAATCGCGGATGACGGAGTACACGGAACGGATGCCGAAGGAAATGCTGTGGTCTTCCCGGCCGGAACTGTCCTCGTCGCGGCTGGAATGAAGGCATTAAGCGATGTAACAGACAGTCTGCGCGGCTGTGTCGATGAATATTACGTAATCGGCGACTGCAAGAAACCTGCCAAGATTCTGGAAGCGCTTCATTACGGCTACTTTGCCGCGATGGACTTATAAAGGTCACAATCCATCATTTTTATATCAGGCGGTGAAAAGCAGGTATTCAGGCTTTTTACCGCCTCAAACAGTAATCACCCGCACGTACTGCGCGGGTTACATTGCTATCATTAAAGGAAAAGGAGTTTCACCTCATGCAGATTGGACACAGTCTCACCGAGGGCAGCGTAAGAAAACAACTGATACTCTTCAGTTTCCCATTCTTCCTGTCCAGCCTGATTCAAAATCTGTACATGACTGCTGACATGCTGATCGTTCAGTGGGTAGGCGGAGCCGCCGCCAGTTCGGCAGTCGGCATCGGCGGCGAGGTTGTATCTGCTTTTACATTTTTGATTATCGGTTTCGCTTCGGGCGGAACCGTCTTAATATCCCAGTATGTCGGAGCACAGCGCAGGGAGGATGTAGAAGAGACCATTGGAACCTTGCTTACTTTGTTTGCCCTCTGTGCCGTGATCTTGACTGCCGTCATGTATCTGGCAGCCCGGCCTTTCCTGATACTCCTGAAAACTCCTGCCGAATCATTTGACAATGCCTGCAGTTATATGCGTATTTGTATGCTTGGCAATTTCTTTGTCTTTGAATACAATGCCATCAGCTCGGTTTTAAATGGAACCGGCGACTCCAAAAGGCCCCTGTTTTTTGTGGCCGTATCGGGAACGCTCAATGTGTTTCTGGATCTGCTGTTTGTCGCCGG
Source organism: uncultured Clostridium sp. (assembly GCA_958349075.1). Classification (GTDB taxonomy): domain Bacteria; phylum Bacillota; class Clostridia; order Lachnospirales; family Lachnospiraceae; genus Otoolea. The sequence goes on along the minus strand of CATWBR010000219.1, from coordinate 4,783 downwards.
ATTCAGGATGGGACCGGACGGTTCCGCCTGGGCCACGGTTATCTCCCAGGCAGCCAGTTTTTTTATCTCCGCAGTATACCTTGTCAAAAAGAGCAATATTTTCCGGCTGACACGCAGGAATTTACGGCTCAGGCGCACCAAAGTCTTTCTCATTATTAAGATTGGCTTCCCGGCCGCCGTCCAGAACAGCATCTCCTCCGTCTCTTTCATGTTTTTGACGGCCCTGATTAACCAGTACGGGTACGCCGCTTCGGCGGCCGCACAACTGGCAAGCAAGTTCAACAACATCGCCATGCTGCCCAGCTCCGCAATGTCGGGGGCTATGGCCGTCATGACGGGACAGAATATAGGCGCGAAAAAACCGGAGCGCGCCCTCTCCTGCCTGAAAGAGGGAATCATTCTTTCCCTCCTTGTTGGAATTCCTCTCTTTCTGGCAACCATCTGTTTCACACCGCAGTTCATGAGTGTACTTGCCCGGGGTGAACCGGACGTGATACGTTACGGCACCCTGTACATCCGTGGCTTCTGTGCGGACTATCTCCTGACTGCATTCGTGTTCTCAGCCAACGGTTTCATCAACGGAACCGGGCACACGCTGATCACGCTGTGCAGTAACACACTTCAGGGACTCATTATCCGGGTTCCGGTCGCCTATCTGCTTGCCCTTGGATTTAATATGGGGATCCTGGGAATCGGCATTGCAGTACCGGCGGCCACCCTGGGAGGGGGAATTCTTGTATTCTGTTATATCCTTTCAGGGAAATGGAGACAGCATGTGACTGTTGACTAAGGTTACTAAAAGAATACCAAAGGGACGCCCGAAGCAGCGTCCCTTTTTGGTATTCTTTTAATCATTCCTGATTGCCGCTAACGGACTCAGCTTCATCGCCCTGAGGGCCGGGAAGAATCCGGCAATCATACCGATTAACACGGCAAATCCAATTGACGCAAAGCCCAGCCATGGCGGAATCATCGACAGCTTACTAGTCATTCCATACAGCAAAGCTCCGGCCAGAAATTTATTAATCAGGAAGGAGACTCCATAGCTTAAGAGCACTCCGACCACGCCCCCGACAAAACCGATAAATCCGGCCTCGATCAGGAACATGCTTCTGATATTCCCCATTGCACATCCAAGCACCTTGATAACGCCTATCTCCTTCGTCCTCTCGTAGATGGACATCATCATCGTATTGGCAATACCAATCGCCGCTACGAAGAGAGAAACGGCTCCGATGCCGCCGAGCACGGCCTGAACCATGTTGGACTGCTTCTGGGACTGCTCCAGCCACTCCATCTGGCTGTTTGCCTCATATCCCATGTTGTTAATGGCCTTCTGGACCTCCACAACGTTCTTCATATCGTCGACATTCACCGTGGCCTGTTCGTAGACAAAATAGTTGTACGGTTTGCCCTTCTTGTTGGTTGGCTGTCCCGGAATCGGATTTTTCTTAAAAATCTGCTTGAGCTGTGTCTTCAGCTTATCGATATCAACGTAAATGCCGTAGCTGTATTCACTCCAGTCCTCCGGTCCGCCTTCCACCATTCCGGCAGTCTTCAGCATATATTTTTTCGGCGGCTTGGCCGGGGCCGTTCCGTCCCCTCCGGACGGATATTTAGACTGGTAATAGGCATCGGTATCAAAGATTGTGAAGATCGGTTTATTCATGAAATCCACATCCGGGACCTCGCCCGTGCTGTAGTCATATCCGTTCCCTGTCTTTGAATTATAGAAGTTCTGTGCGGCCATATTTCCAACCACCATCTCCAGGTCCTGGGAGTCGGCGTCGGGGAGATTCCCCTCTCCCAGTTTGATATCCTTCATGGCCGATAAAGGGATTCCGACTAACTGGATATTCCCCTCATAAACTCCCTGTTTCATAATCACATACATATTGAGTTTCGGGTAGGCAGAAACCACATGCGGGATCCGCTCAAACACTTTCATCGTATCGTCCGTCATAAAGCTGTCTTCCGGATTCGTCTTATCGTTGGAATTGCCGCGATCGTAATTGTAAATCCGTATCGCGGTCAGGCTCCCAGAGGATTCATACTGCTCCAGAGTGAACTTGTTAAGTCCAATTCCCAGAGAAATCATGACCACAATGGAAGCCGTACCAATCACAACCCCCAGAACCGTAAGAAACGTCCTGAGTTTCCTCCGAAGCAGGCTGTTGACACTCATTGACAAAAGATCAAAGAATCTCATCGTCCATTCCTTCTTCCTGCGCCGCCTTCTTCTTTTTCCTGATTACAATTACCGTTGTGGCTGCAATGATAATAATAAGGGCTACTGCCGGGAAAATCACCATCTTATACTTGCCGAAGAAGGTCTGTTCCCCTTCCATGCCGTCCATTCCCTCCATGCCGTCCATGTTGCCCGCCTCCATGTCTCCGAAGTCGTCCGACGCCTCATTGACATAGAGCATCATCTCCTTCTCGATCTCCGTCGCCAGTCCGTTCTCATCCTCATACGAAATGATGATCTTCACTTTCCCGTCGTCTGCAGTCGGAGCCACGCCGGTCACCATGGTATCCAAATTGCCCGTCTCGCCCGGCTTGATATTGCCCACATAGGCGTCTGTCGTCTGGATGGAATCGGCCTCAAAACGCACCATGACGTTGTAAAGCAGCACCTTTCCGGTATTATTAATTCCAAACATGACGTTCGTCTCGGAGCCCACATTAATACTGTCCGGCATAACCTCGATGGTACCCGTGTTGAGCCTCGGTTCCTGTTTGATAGGAATCGATATCTTGACTTCTTCCTTGGCATTCTTGAACTCCGGGCTGTCGTACTGTTCTTTGATTGTCATCGTATAGGACTTCTGGCTGGCCGTCGGAGATGATTTGAAAACCATCTTTAAGTCTGTTGTCGCACCGGGGGCAAGCTGGTTTACCACCACGGAAGTAGAACCCGTATCCGATGTGAAAACAGGGCTGCTCTCCACTTCCTCCGAGGCAAATGTAAACATGATGTTGCTGGATGTCACATTGGATGAGGCATTCTTCATTCTGACGTGAAGTTCAAAGGGCTGGCCTGCAAAAACAACATCCGGCACCGTGGAAAAGCTGTCCACGATGATTCTGGCTTTTGTTCTGTCCTCTTCCCCTGCATCGGCGGAAAGTTCATCCTCATCTTTGCCAACTACCCTAACGTAAAACACTTTATCGACCGGTTCGATGAAATCGCCTCCGCTCTCTTCCCGGTACGAGATCTTATAATGGATTGGGAAAAATCCCGATTTGACATCCTCTCTCACCGCCATGCTGTACGGTACGGTGACCGTCTGTTCCGGATCCATGTCTCCCATATACCGCAGGTAATTCCCCTCATTGATATCAAACGGAAATTTCGTGATATCGGGATCAAGCTGCATGTCTACGCGGACATCGTAAACCTTTTTCAGGCCGCTGTTCCTTAAATTGACTCCAAAGTTCATAACCTGGGAGTAGGCGGCGGATGGGGTGAACTGGTTCTCACCGATTGCAAAATCGTAATCTAACTTTGTATTCTCGTCTTCTTCCGTGGAACCGTCATAGGCGGAAACCCAGATATTGACACCTACTTCTATACTGTCGTCAATGATAAAAAACGCCTGGTAATAGCCTGCCGCTAAATCCCGCCTTAATTTATAGCTCAGCGTGACGCTCTTGGAGGAGCCCGGCTTTACATTGATGTCTTTCTCTTTAAACGTGGTGGAATCGGCCTCGAAGGGAAATGATTTGTCATACCACCGGAGTTCTCCCTCATCCGATTCGTCGGCCTCGCCGAACTGCCGCTCCATAATCCGTTCATATTCATAGGAATTGGCCAGCCTGATCTTCTCTAAATTGTTGTCTCCCTTTGTGCCTTTATTATGGATTGTCATCTTAATGGAAATCTTATTTCCCGCTTTTCCCTTCGGCACTTTACTCACAGTGATTGTATCGTCGTTAAACTGGTTCATATCCAGCATCTCCGCCGTCGCCACCTGCGTTCCCATCATTGCCAGCAGTACGACAATCAATGCAATCACCGGCACTCTCTTCCACTTTTTCATTCTATCTTTTCCTCCCCGTCTTCCGTATCACCACCGGCACGCTGGTGATTTTCTTCTATCTTCACGATCTTTCCGTCGATAATATGAAATATTCTGTCTGCATATGTAGCCAGATGGTCATCGTGGGTAACCATGACAAGCGTCTGGTTATGCTCCCGCACGATTTTCTGCATCAGCTTCAGTACTTCCATCGTCGTCCTTGAATCCAGGTTTCCCGTCGGCTCATCCGCAAAAATAATCTGGGGATGCACCACCAGCGCCCTGGCGATTCCGACACGCTGCTGCTGGCCGCCCGACATCTGGTTCGGCATATGGTTGCCCACCTTATCAAGCCCTACCAGATCGAGGTACTTCTTCGCCCGTTCGATCCTCTTCTTCTTGCTGATTCCCTGAAAGGAAAGGGGCAGTGCAATGTTCTCCACCGCATTCATCGTATTCAGGAGGTTGTAAGACTGGAAGATAAAACCGACCCGCTCCCGCCTGAAGGATACCAACTGGTTTTCATTCAGCTTCTCAATGTGTTTTCCAGCAATGACAATCTCGCCTTTGGTCGGCTTCTCAAGACCCGCCAGCATATTTAACAGAGTTGATTTGCCGGAACCGGACGTTCCGACTATCGCGCAAAATTCTCCTTTATACATTGTAAAATCCACACCGTTCAGGGCGTATACTTTCGTCTCACCAACGCGGTAGACCTTGTATAAATTTTTCACCTGTATGGCAGGAATCTTCTCTTTTAC
>CATWBR010000218.1 GCA_958349075.1 uncultured Clostridium sp. | reverse complement strand
ATTATAAACATTCTGTTGAGCAGATCTGATTATTTCATAAGCTGTTTTTCAGTTCTGATTCTTTCACATCTACTTTATAAGCTGATCAATCTGATCCCATATTTCATTCATCTGTCTGACGCTGTCGAGGGCGTCTTTTTTCTGCTCCAGGGCCTGGTTCAGTTTTGAGACAGCCTCATCATATTTTTTGTCCTTTGCATCCTGACGGTTCTTTGCCTTCAGAACTTTTACCTGGCTGTCGGCTTCCACATAGGAGACCCGTATGTCCTCCAGCTTATCCTTAAGAGTATTCACCTGTTTCCACATTTCCTTGTTCTCTTTCAGTTTCCCGGCCTCTTTCTGAGCCTTTTTCGCAGCCTTGCATGCATCGGAAACCGCCTTGTTCTCCGCCTTGAGATTCTTGATTTCTTTGCCCGTGTTCTCCATCTCCTGGCGAATCTGTGCCGATTCGTTTTTATACTCTGACTTTGTCTCCGCTGCAAATACCGGAAAATTCATAATGCAGACAAGCGCTGCCGTGCATAATAATAACGGTGTTTTTTTCATTTTTCTTTCTCCTTTCAATGTCCGGCTTGTAATGTGTTTCTTTGACATCCCAATCATACCATTTTCCATCCAGGCCATAAAAGGCCGGAACTGTGGCAAAATTGTGGCAGCCGTTTACGAATTCCTGTCGGAATGGTAAGATACATCTAAAGAAGAAATTTCGGAGGTGGCTATGGCTAAACGCATCTATGTAGCGGATGATGAATTTCATATACGCACTTTAATACAAACCTTTCTGGCTAACGAGTGCTATGAGGTGGAGACGTTTTCGGACGGTGACAGCCTGTATGCTGCTTTCACCGAATCATGCCCCGATTTGATTATTCTCGATATCATGATGCCCGGCACGGACGGCCTTACGCTTTGCGCTGCCATACGAAAAGTAAGCCAGGTTCCCATCATCATCGTATCCGCCAAGGACAGCCCTCTCGACCGCGTCACCGGGATTACGCTGGGCAGTGACGACTATATGGTCAAACCGTTTCTTCCCCTGGAACTGGTCACGCGGGTCAGGGCCTTGTTCCGGCGCGCCGGGTACGGACAGCCCGAGCCTGATACCTCGCTGGAATACGGAGGCCTCAGGCTGGAACGCGGCTCCCGCTCTATTTCCGCAGGAAATCAGCCGTTTTGCGTTACACCGATGGAATTTGACTTCCTGACCTATATGATGGAGCATAAAAACCAGGCCGTATCCAAACAGGAACTTCTGAAAGAGATATGGAAACTGCCCGATTATACACTTGATACAAGGGTTGCGGACGATCTTGTAAAGCGGCTGCGGCGCAAGCTGAGAGATGCAAAATGCGGCGTTTTCATTGAAACGGTGTGGGGTTTCGGCTTCCGCCTGAACTGTGAAAAGGAGGAATGAAGATGATTTCCCGTATCCGAATGCGTATTTTCATCCCCGTGCTTGTTGTGATTGTAATCTTTCCCCTTCTGTCCTGGGGGATCTTTTCCTCCACTTCCGGCTGGTATATGAACCGTCTGTCCAGGAAAAGCCTGTCGTTACTGATGAATTCCATCGTATCCACGGCGGAGGATTTGTATTCTGACAGCGATGATATGGACCGCGCCGAGGAAAAGGATCTGTCGAAGGAGCTTATGAGTCAGGTGAAATCATTTATCAGGAAGGACCGGCCGGAGGCACAGCTTTTAACGTTGAATTCACGGATGAAGCTCACCTACCCGAAACCGGGCAATGAGCAGCCCGACACCCAGACGCTTTACCAGATCTGCCGGGAAGCCGTTTATAATGGTTCTCTGAGCGGGGACGGCGCCGAAGTGGAAGAAGTCTCTGTCGGAGGCACGCGCTACCTGCTCAGCATGTATGAGGCCGAGAGTGCGGGAAACGTCCGCAATAAATATATGTTCGGTTATGTGGCGGTCCCCGACACCCGTTCCCTCATCTCCTACACCGGCACTCTTCTGCTTCTGATCGCGGGCATTCTGTGCCTGCTCTCCCTGGTCGCCGTCTGGTTCATCGCGGGCGGCATATCAAAACCGCTTCAGACGCTCTGCCGCCATACGCATGCCATTGGTAAGGGAAACTTCTCACCCATTGACGAACGTTCCTCCATCCGGGAAATCGAGGAGCTCCGATGTTCTTTTAACAGGATGTCGGAGGATTTGGAATGGATGAACCGTCAGCAGAATGTATTTTTTCAGAATGCATCCCATGAGCTGCGCACACCGCTTATGTCCATCTGCGGCTATGCACAGGGGATCCAGTGCAACGTATTTCCCGACCACAGTGAAGCCGCCGGCGTCATCCTCGCGGAATCACTGCGCATGAAAGAACTTGTGGACGGTATCCTGACCATTTCGAAAATGGACAGCCGCTGCCTTGTGCTTGAAAAAACAGACATAGATTTGAATGATTTTATAGAAAATGAGCTGACGGCGCTCCGGGGCATGGAACTCATGGAACATATCCGCCTTGAGTTCGTTCCCCCCGGTGAGAACATCACCGTGTCCGCAGATCCGGCCCTGTTATCCAGGGCGTTTCGGAATGTCATTTCCAACTGTGCCAGGTACGCTTCCGGGAAAGTCACTTCGGAGGTAAGGGTTAATGACGGCTGGGTCCATATCGTAATCACCGACGACGGGAAGGGATTTGAAGAGGGGGCTCTCCCCCATGTTTTTGAACGTTTTTACAAAGGGCCAGGCGGAAATTTCGGGATCGGGCTGTCGATTGTCCGCACGGCCATGGAATATATGGGCGGCAGAGCCGAGGCCTGCAATGTGGAATCTCCGGCGCACGGGGCCAGATTTGTACTTTCGCTGCCCCTGGATTCCCGGAGTCACGGCCTATAAATTCTCCCGTTCTGCCAGCATCCTGTTAATCTGAGCGGCGTTGATTCTTGTTCTCCTGTAGAAATAGACGTGGACGGCGGCCATAATCAGGGCAAAAGCCAGGGTCAGGTTCAATACTCCCCCCATGGTAAACAAAATCCAGTCCCCGTAATAAGCAAACAGGAGCAGTACCACATACATCAGCGCCGCTTCGGCGGCCAGGTACGTCTTCATACTTTTGAAATTAATTCTGTCCAGAATTCCCTCAATCAACTCTGCCGTCAAAAGATAGGCCGACAGTTGCGCAACAAACACAATGCTCAGGGAGCCGGTACCCGATATCAGGCTCATAACGCCGGTGTAAAAAATCACAAGCGTAAAGGTAATGGCAAATGAGGGTATATAATTTTTAATAATCAGATTCATATGGTTCCTCCTATCTCCTCAGCTTCTCTTTCAGGGTTTCAATGTAATTTCTTGATATCACCAACTGTTCCCCGTTCTCCAGTTCCGCCTTCATCCTGTGGTTTACATAGGGCTGCACGTATTTCAGCTTAGCGGCGTTCAAAAGACAGTTTTTGCTGATACGCACAAATGAAGTGCGGTAAAGCTGTTCCTCCAGAGCGGCCAGCGTCCGCCTGATTTCATAGGAATCATCCCTGGTATATAGAAATGTCCGGCCGTCCGCAGAGTCCGCATAGTAGATTTCCTCAATCGGAATCCGGTAGATCCGGCCGTCCTTTTCTCCCTCCAGGGAGAAGAAAAACTGCCTGATGTAATCGGCCGCTTTTTTAATGCGTTCGTCCGCATATACACAGTTGATGATGATCTCTTCCTCCGATAAATTCATATCCTGGTTAATCGTCAGTTTCACTGTCTCCTGCCTTCCCTGATAATTGATATGTGACGGTCCGCACCTTTTCAGATACCGCTTCCGATGCACATTGGTTATCCTGCTACGGTATCATTATATTTTTTCCATCCGGCAAATGCAACGGCTTTCCCTTCACCTGCCCTGGAGGCGGGATAAGATGCCCTGCTCCTGCCTGTTTATAAAATCCCGCAGCGCCCTCAGTCCCTGGCGGAGTTCTTCATCCGACCGGGCCGAACAGGTGGCTACCCTGACCGCGTTTGATCTTACCTGATTCCCCACTGAGAAACGCTCTGCTCCGAAGACGCTAACTCCCTGATACGAAAGCTCCGTCTCACACTGTTTTCCACTGCACTGTGCCGGAAGCTCCAGCCATTGGTAATACGACTCTTTCCGCAGGCTGCTTCCGGGGAAATATGAGGCATATATCCGGTTGCGCTCCACTGCGGCCGCCCGTTTTTTCTGTATGATTTTGTGTGCCATCCCGCTTCTGATTATCTCGGCCGCAATCTCCATATTTAAGGAGGAAATTTTCAAATTCTGGCTGAACATTCCCTGTTCCATCGCATTGATATATTTTTCCGGCAGACTAAGATAGGCAATCCGAAGTCCCGGACAGAGCGGTTTTGAGAGGCCGCTGACAAAAATGCAGTGCTCCGGCGCTTCCAGCGCCAGAGGCGAATAGGGCGGCTCCATCAAGGCGGCATAATTGTCATCCTCAATCGCGATTAAATCCCTGTTCCGAATAATCTCCGCTATCTCTTTTTTGCGGTGTTCGGAAAATGCCTGATTGGTGGGATTTCCCCCTGCAGGCATCATGTAGATTCCTTTGACCTTCTGAAGGATACAGGCATTTTCCAGTTTATCGGGCCGCATTCCCCATCCGTCACTTTCAATCGGAACAAGCTGGAGATAAAGAAGATTGGCCAGGCTGATGAAATTAGGGTAAGTATAAGTATCAACGGCAATGCGGTCCCCGGCCTCAAAGAGAGACGACAGAATCGTCGCGAGGGCATTCTGGGCCCCGGCGGCAATCATCGTGTTATGTTCGTCCGCATCAAGTCCAAACTGCTTTAGCCAGCCGGCCGCGGTCACAATCTGTCCCCGGTCACCCAGCGGATGGGAATACTCAAACAACTGCTCCGAAAACGGTTTTTTCAGTATTTCAACCGTCAAATCGCGGATGGCGGCATTTGCCTCATAAAAGGGATGGATGAGCGCCAGCTCAATCCTTGGGACGGTGCTCTTCTCCACCGTCGAAGTGGGCACATTGGCATAGGGGGCTACATAAGTCCCCTTTCCTGTTATCGCGTGAATCAGCCCCCGCATCTCGCAAAGCTTATACGCTTTTGTGATTGTGCTGAGGTTCAAATCCAGGAAATCAGCCAGCTCCCTCTGGGGAGGCAGCTTCGTGTTGGCGGACAGCGTACCGCTCTTGATATCACATTCCAGCATATCCGCAAGACAGTAGTAGATTGGGTAGGTCAGCCCCTTTTTATCTGGCTTCCATGACATCGGATATTCCTCGAAAGAATTGATTGGCATAATATTCTCCTTTATTCTGGTGTTACTGTGACAGCGCCGGACCCGGTGCCATTGACTCCCCGGCAGGAGGGACGACCGGCTGCCCGCTCTCCTGGCTGCCGGTGTTTCCAGGACCTGCAGGGCCCTGGCCGCCGTCGGGTGCTTGTGCGGGCCCGGACGGATTTTCCCGGGGCTCTGCCGTGTCCGGCCGGTCTGCCTGCTGCGGGACTTCCGTCTGGCTGCCCTGTCCGGCCGCCGGGTCATCCTGACTGTTTCCCGGCTGCTCCGCCGTCTTATCCTCACCGTTCCCAGGTTGTGACGCCGCCTTATCCGTACCGTTTCCCGGCTGGGCCGCATTCCCGTTGACGGTTGCGGGCGGTGTGGCAGGCGCCTTTCCGGCCGGAACGGAAGTGGTTTTTCCGTTTTCCGTCCCTTCCAGGTGGTAGCACAGCACGGGAATCCCCGCTTTGATATTTTCATAGATGGTTTTTGCCACGGCGGGAGGCAGGTTGATGCAGCCATGGGAACCGTTCTTTTTATAGATTGTTCCTCCAAAGCTGGTTCGCCAGTATCCGTCATGCATCCCGATATTTCCGTTAAACGGCATCCAGTATGTAACCGGAGTATTGTAATTCTTTCCCCGAAGCACCGCATTGCGCTGTTTGTAGGTCAGCTCGTATGCGCCTGCCGGGGTACTCCAGCCCTTTACCTCATTTCCTGAGACAAAATCAGATTCAATCAGAAGTTTTCCCTCCCTGTAAAAATACAGATGCTGGGCGGTCAAATTTATTTCCACATAAGTATTCCCGTAATCCGGGCCGTCATGGCTGGCGGCCGTCTGACGGTAAACAGGTTCTCTCTCCAGGCTCTCTCCGCCCTCTATCACCTCGGCCAGAGCCTCGGCCTCCTTCTCCTTGTCAATCATCCAGCCGTAGTGTCCTTTTGATATCGTCACGGTCGGTCCATAGGAAGTTTTCAGCTCTTTTGCCTGGTAAGCCGTGTTATACTTCTTGGCCAGCTCCTGCACAAAAGCCTCCACTTCCTCCGCATTTACGGTGACCTCCCCGTCGCTGCCTTCCCCAAGCCAGTTTAGGATCCTGCTTCCGTCAAGCACCTCCGACCGGCTTCCGAAGCGGTAGGTTACGGTCACATCCGTATACGGTTTAAATGACTCTTTTCTGCTTACCAGGCCGGGATCCTCTCCTGTAATTTCCGGCTCTTTATAGATGCCGGACTCCTCCAGGGAAATACGGCTCTTTAGACCTGAGACCGCATTGGAAATCTCTTCCGAAAGCCGCTCCGGAATCGGAGAATTTCCCAGCTCTTCCGGAACAATAGACAGTCCGTTCTCCGAATCCCAGGTAAGATATGCGTCGGCCGGTTCCCAGGTAAGTTCCGCTTTCATGCACTCAAGGGAACTTATTACCGTTTCCAGTTTTTCCCTGTCAAATATCACCGAAGACTGGGGCAGATATTCCTTTTTCCCGCTGAAATACCGGAGGCCCCACTGCAAAGGCTCCTGTTCTTCCAAAATCGCTTCCATCGTCCCGTCGTAGATTGGGGAAAGGCCGATTTCACTGCCGAAAATCCGCTCTTCTTTTCCGCCCCGTTCTTCCAGAACCAGTTCATAGCGGCTGATAGTCCCGGCCACCTGTTTTTTCACCTCATCCGCGGTCAGACCGGAGGCGGTGATTCCTCCAATCATTGTATTTGGCAGAAACGTGTTTCTATAACTCAGGCTGAACAGGCAATAGGCTAACGCCAGCGCCGTCATGCTCCCAGTAAATACAATTTTAAATCCCGCGGGTAATTTACCCGCATGTTTTCTCTTCTTTTTATTACGGCGCTTCGATAATCCGGTCTTTGTTCTTACCGTACAAATCCCGGCGTTCTCTGCTGTTACACGTTTACGGCTTCTTCTCATTCTTTCGTCCATCTCGCAGTCTGCTCCTTACTTCACACTGCGTTTCAGCCGCAGTATCGAATCCACCGTAATTATAGCATTAACATTGTACCACTAAAATAGGATAATTGTATGGCGCACAATAAACTTTTATGGGTTTAGCAAATGAAAGAATGTGCCCCGGGCACTGTATTAAATATTCTGCCGGAGCGTATCTATGACAAAAACACCGAAGATACACGCTGCGTGCTCTTCGGTGTTTCCATTGATTCCAAGCCTGGGTTATATTATATTCTTTTCATTGTCATTTCTCCTGAACTACTGTTATTACAAATATGTATTT
>CATWBR010000217.1 GCA_958349075.1 uncultured Clostridium sp. | reverse complement strand
GCTATATTGAAATAAGTAAAATGATTACAATTAAGAGCCATCCGCCCGGATGGCTCTTTTTGTTGATTGGCAATGTAAAGTTCGCGAAGCGTGCTTTTCGTTGTTGAACGGCAATGTAAAGCACGACACTATGCCTTGGATTCTTCAGCGTGGCAGATAAGAATGATTCCGCCTATATCGGCAGCATACCCGACACCACCATGAACAACAGCATCAGCAGGCTGAATCCGTATACCGGAAGAAGGGAATATTTTAAATGGCTTTTCATCTCCACCCCGGCCAGTCCCAGAGCCAGATACGGCGTTGCGTTAAAAAGGCTTAAGTTTGCACTGATCACTCCGGTTGCAAATACGGCACCGAGCACCTGAACCGGCGTAAAGCCAAACGCGGCTACCATGGGGATAATGGCGGGCAACACCACGGAGTTCTTGGAACCGCCGATGGTAATGGAAAGTAGCATACTGAAGATGCAGAGCACAAAGGGCAGATGGGAAAGAAGGCTGCCTGAAGTATTGGACACCATCCAGTTCGCTAAATCGGCGATTGCGCCCGTCCCCTGGTTTACGCCCACCATCACGCAGACGCCCAGAATCGTGACTGCCATGTCAAGCGCCATCGGCGCCTGCTTTTTCAAGTACTCCCTCTGTTTTCCTATATCACGGAAGTTAACCACCAGCAGAATTCCAAATGTGAGGCCGAAGGCAAAATTCGTTTTCACAATTCCGCCCAAAAGCGCCGCCATCAGGCACAGGGTGACAATCCCGTCAAACACCGCAACCCCCTTTCCCAAGGGGAATTCAAGGGGCTTATCTATCTCCCGCTTCATCTCTTCAAACTCTTTCCTGGTCATTCCCGCTCCGTGGCGTTTTTCGTACGCCGCAAGGGGGATACAGAGGAGAAAAAGTGCGGCCAGGGAAAAAAACAAAACAGGAATCAGCCACAAAAACAATTCGTACACATCAACATTAACATAAGCCGCCGCCTCACAGAGCCCCGGCGCCCAGGGAAGCAGACACAGAATCCCCGACGCAAGACTTTCTATCAGCAGCAGCGCCTCACAGCGAATTCTCTGCTTTTCATAAACGGGACGCATGGTCGGGATGGTACAGATTGCCGTCGTTGCCCCCGAACCGTCCAACTGGGTCAGGACGCTGATCAGCGCGGTAACCCACATCGTGCCGGTAATGCTGTTACCCAGAAACCGCATGACCAGGCGGATCAGAGCCTGAAATACACCTGCCTCATGAAGCAGCCCAAAATATAAGACGGCAAAGACCATTAAAAACAGCGTGCCGGAGATGGCCTTTAGCCCCTCTCCAATAAAACCGTTAATCTCTGCCGGGCCAAAGCCCATGAGCAGGCTGGCGATAACGGGCACTGTGCTGAATATCACTCCCGGGCTGCTGACTCCCCGAAAAAGCAGGATAATAATGAGTACCATCATAATCAGAGTTATTATACTGTTCCACGTCATCCGTTGTACCTTCCCTTACTGCGGCACGGCGTATGCTCCGGAACCATACGTTGCCGTTCAATTACATGCCGCGATGTCTGTAATTTATTATTCCAGTCATATCATAATTTTTTTCAGTCAATTTTACAATGGATACTCTGCACAATAGGGCCCCCCTTTCAATGGGCAGTCTTGTCTCTGTCTTTTTCAAAAGCCTCCTCCGCAAAGGCCGCAATTTCCCGTCTCACATCTTCGCGCCTTCCATAGTACAGCAGATGGTTTGCCTCCTGGTAGAACACGGCCTTGGCATGTTCAATGGCCCCTATGGGCTGGACCGTTTTGCCAAGAGGAACCATTGCATCTTTCATGCCGATCAGCAAAAGCACCGGGAAATGAATTTCGGAGAGCGCCTTTAACACCGCCTCGTCTGTCTTCAGCCAGGGAAACGTAATTCCCGGCTGGATCCTCATCTCCTCAGGCCCCATATCCATTTTCATCCGATAAATCGTCTCCGCTTTTTGTTCAAATTCCGCTTTCAGCTCCGGATTATCCCCGAACTTCTTGGCAAAATAGAGAATCCGCTGTTTGTGGTACATGGCCAGCTGTTCCACGGCCGCCCGGCTTCCCACCGCGTCGATCGTATATTTCCGGCTGGGTGAAATGGCTCCGATGCTTCTGGAGTGGGGGCCTGCCGCCAGCCCTGCAAAGCCGGTTAAAATTTCCGGGTGGCGCAGGCAGAGATGCCAGCCGACTCCTCCGCCGTCGGAAGCACCCGTATACAAAAATCTCCCGATTCCCATGGCGGCGGCAAACTCCGCTACATCGTCGGCCCAGATATCATACCATTTCTCTCCATAATCCTCCATAACATGGGCAGACTGCCCATATCCCCTCATCTGGATTGCAAAAACGTGGAAGCCTTCTTCCGCCAGATCATAGGGCCATCCCTTCCGATCCGGGTCCAGTTGCTGCATTGCCGACAAAATATAGCGTTCTCCCTGTCCAAATTCCTCATAATACAGTTTCGTATCCTTTAATTCTAAAATCATTCCCTTCTCCCTTCCAGGTCCTTTGCCTTCCGGCTGCCCTTTTGTTACTGTCCTCAGGCAATATTCGTATCGTATTTTCGTGTGCATTTCGCACATTCTCGTTGAAATTTGTCTAAAAAGCTGATATCCTAATGCTAAAATGAAAAAGGAGGCCGTTCCGTGTTCACATTTCCAATTTTGGCACAAAGTTTTTCCGACTGCCGGCTGCAGATTCTCTTCTCACCGGACAGCAATCTGACTGTCAGTAATATACAGTTGCTTTCCGAAAAGACGGCTGCTTTTGAAAAGCAGACCGTTTACATCGCCGCTTCCCGGACTGCATCCAGGCTGTGGCGGCAGGGGCTGCTCCCGGACGGAACCATGCTTCTGCTGTCGGAAGACGGCTTTGCAGACGGAGGTTCGGACGGACGGCCCTTCGGCAGGTCGGATATCACCTTTCTCTCCTGCCGTCTCCCGGCCGGGGAGATTTTAAACCGGGCCAACAGTTGCTTTTTCGACTTTACAGGCTGGATGAACCGGCTCTGCCTCCTGGCCTGCCGCAATAAAGAGATCCAGCCGCTGCTAAACGAGGCCGCTTCACGGCTGCATGTTCCTCTGTTCCTGCTAAACGGCGGATACCGTCTCATCGCCTCTAATGTGGATTATGCGTTTGAGAACGCTTATATCCAGCAGCTCTTGTCCTTCGGCTACCTCTCCGCCGACAGTATTGACACGTTACTAAATTCGCCGGTTCCAGGACAGAAAAAGGATTCAGTCCCGAGAGTCATTTATGAGGCTCTGTTGGAACCGGACAGCTACGGCCTTCTGGCCCCTTTAAAATACCACTCCAGCACCTATGGGCGCCTGCTGGTATTTTCCGAATCCGCGGGCCGGGATCCGGCCCTGTTTGACTATGTCAAACTGCTTGTCTCCCTGATACGGGAGCATTCTCTGATGCATAACAGGGAAGAATTTGAATCTAACGCCGAATTTTCCTCTCTGATCGGCGATCTGATTGAGCGCAGAATCTCGAGTGAGGAGGAACTTCAGAGCCGGATGTTCCGGCTGCCGTTCCTTCCCCCGAATTTTTATACATGCATCGTGGTCACCTTTGAACCCGGTCAGAAATCCCTGCCGACAGGCCTTATCCTTCACACCCTGTCGGAGATTTTCCCTCTCTGCCAGACCGCGGTGTATCAGGGTGATTTAATCCTTCTTGTCAAAACGGAAGAAGATTCCTGGGATATTCCGTTCGACGGAGAGCGCCTCCAAAAACTGCTGGAACGCTACCATGCATACGCCTCCATCGGCAATAAATCCGCCTTTGTCTCCTCTATCCGGCCTATTTACCTGCAGACAAAGGGGGTAATTTCCCTTGGCCGCGCCCTGAGCGTCGATCCGGGGCAGAGGCTTTTTTATTACGACGATTACACCGCTTATCATCTCATCGATCTCTGTGGCCGCTTTGGTTATGATTTCCATGAAAATAACCTGATTTACCTGTGTACGCCGAAATATACGGTACTGAAGCGCCATGATATTGAAGAGCATGATAACCTCTGCGAAATACTGGAAGCCTATATCAGAAACAACTGCAATACCACAAAAACGGCAAAAGACATGTATCTCCACCGGAATACCGTCATTAATAAGATAGACCGGATCGAAGAAATAATCGGCCGCAGCCTGGACGACTGGAACCTTCAGATGATCCTGATGCTCTCCTCAATGATAGTCCGCTATACCGAGAACTACCGGCGTGAGGATCTGCTTCATCCGGTTAAAAAATATTCTCCCGCGTCCGAATAAGATGCACGGTCAAATCTGATTCTCTATTTTATCGGGATTTTCCTTAAAATACAAGTGAATTCCCGGACTTTTTTCTTTGTTCCGACAATTTATGAATCCTGCCCATCGGCAGGATTTTTATTTGTGCACACTGTCCATTGCTGCGGACGTAAGAAAAAACTATGATACAACCAGAAACAGACGCCGTATGTAAAAACAGGCGCTGGAGACAAAGGAGGAAATTATGTCAATTAATGTCACCATTACACTGATAATGCTGCTTGCCATTATCATACTTATTTTCAAGACACCCGCCAGTCCCGGGGTGATTATGACCGGTGTTCCGATCATTGCCGCGGTCTTAATGGGTTTTAGCCTGAAAGAGGTAAACGGCTTTATCGGAAACGGCTTAAAATCCGTGTCCGGAACCCTATTTCTAATGGTATTTGCCGTTCTCTATTTCGGTATTCTCACCGAGGCCGGTATTTTTAAGGCCCTTATTAAATTCATCATGCGCTTTCTGGGCAACAGCGTCCTTGGCTCAATGCTGGTAACGGCCGTCCTTGCCATGGCCAGCCAGTTAAGCGGTTCCGGCGCAACCTGCGCGCTCTGCACGCTCCCCACAATGCGCCCGGTATTCGAAAAACAGAAAATCAGAATGCCCGCCCTCCTGCTGATCGAGAGCATCGCATCCGGTGTAATCTGCCTGATGCCCTGGGCTCCCGGCATTAACGAGGCATCCTCCTATGTGGGGCTTGATGTCTATGAGGTGTTTTTATTTCTGCGTCCGCTGATTATTTTCAGCATCATCTGCGTGCTGCTTTTGTGTATTCCTGTTTCGATTCTGGAAAAACGCCATGGCGCGGGAATGAATGAGGCGGAGTTCGCCGCTCTTAAACAGGAACTTGACCAGCCCCTGGAACTTCCCCTTGGAAAAAATACGGCTGTCTTTGACGGTGTATTTACCCTGATTCTTCTGGCTGCCCTGCTGGCCGGTAAGGTAAGCTCCAACCTGGGCTTTGCCTTTGGTTACGTTCTGCTCCTGATGGTCAACTACCGCACGGCGGGTGAACGCGGCGAATACTTGAAACGTCACTGTGCCCAGGCGATGAATATGGCGTTTACCATGCTGGGCGTTGCCGTTCTGGTCGGAGTTAATACGGGAACAGAGGCATTAAATGAACTGGCTGCCCTGATTGCAGGAACTTCCAACGCCGGTATCCTGGCGCATCTGCCGTTCATCCTCTGCGTTCTCAGCATGTTGCTGTCGATTACCATCGGCGGAACGAAAAACTCCGTTATCCTTCCCGCCATTATTCCGATCGTGACCAGCCTGAATCTGGGTTTTACACCGGTGCAGATTATGGGTTCCATCTTTGCCACCGGAGTCATCAGCGCAAACTTAAATCTGTTTAACGCCTCCCCCTATCTCGCTTTGAGCCTGGCAGGCGGCGTGGAAATGAAGGAGCACCTGAAATATTCCCTGATTCCGATATACGGATTCAGCCTCCTGATGCTGGCCTTTATGATCGTAACGGGAATGCTCCCTGTTTAATAGAAAAAGAGAAAGGAATCATATGAACACTGATTTTTCAACTACAAAATCCGAACCGTCCGGCTCCGTAACTGTAGATACACCCTGCGGTAAAATTGATGGTTTTTACGGTAAGGAGGGAATCCTGACCTTCCTGAATATCCCATTTGCCACTGCAAAACGCTGGCAGCCACCAGAAGAAATTACATCCTTTAGCGGCCCCCTTCCGGCAAAGGCATTCGGTCCCGCCCCGATACAGGCGGAGCCGGACCCGTTTTTTGCCAGGCGAAACGGTGATTTTCCCCATGTCCCCATCTCCGAGGACTGCCTGAATCTGAATATCTGGGCAGCCGATGTGACGGTTCCCAAAAAGAGCGTGCTGTTCTGGGTATACGGCGGCTCCTACATTATGGGATACAACTATAAAAGGCTGAATCTGCCCGAAAATCTGGTTAAGGCCCATCCGGAACTGATCGTCGTAGCCTGCAACTACCGGGTAGGCGTGTTTGGCAGCCTGAACCTCTCTTTCCTGGATCCTGAGGGTAAATACCGTTTCAGCAACAACCTGGCTCTGCTCGATATTATTGCCGCTCTCAAATGGACTCACCACAACATCGCCTCCTTCGGCGGCGATCCCGGCAATGTCACCCTGTACGGCCATTCCGCCGGCTCCAATGCCATCAGCCATCTCCTGGTCATCCCGGAGGCCGAGGACTATTTCCAGAAAGCGGTCTGCCAAAGTTCCTATATGACCGATTTGGGCACTGTGGCCCTGGATACCAGCGAGGAGATCGGCAGAACATTTTTTGAGGTGGCGGGAGTTTCCACACTTTCGGATGCTTTATCCCTGTCCCCCGAAGAAATACTGGCCGCGCAGAAAAAACTCTTTGGCGTCCGCTTCGGCGGCAGCAGGGCCAGCAAACTCTTCTCTCCCGTAGAGGACGGATTGACCGTCGGCACGGATGCCTTCGAACGCCTGGTAAAAGGCGAATTCAAGGTAAAGGCGCTGATGATCGGAGGCAGTGAAGGGGAATATGATCAGATGTTTTTAAAGATGAATGCAGAGGAGACTAAGACATCCGTTATCCAGAGAAATACCGATAAAAAGGTAACGGAAAACGATATGGAGGCCTTTCGCCGGCTGCATCCGGAGATGAGTGACAAAGAGGCTTATATGTCGGTACACAATGATCTCGGCCTGCACCTAGGCGGCGAATGGATTGCAAGGGCCTGCTGTTCTCATATCCCGGTCTACCAGTTCACCTTCCGCCTCCGGGATCCGAAGGAAGGCTTCAGAGCCCTGCACGGCGCTCCCTGCAACTATGTTTTCGGAAACCTGATCCCCGAAGGCGCACCGGAAAAGCTGTCGGAACAGATGATGGACGTCTGGACGGCCTTTGCCGCTTCCGGCAATCCCAATGCGCCGTCCATTCCTCACTGGCCTGCCTATCATCCGGACGGGGATGTCATGGCAATCAGCGAAACCTGGAAACTTGATCCTGGTTATTGGAAAGCAGATTTTGCGTTTTGGAGGGAGCGTTTTGCAGAAAACGGTATCCTGGCCGGAACGGCCGGTTGAATGAAAAAGCCGAAAAATTAAACGTAAAAAAAGGGACGCCGATTGGCCAATGTCATTTAGTTAAGACATCAGCAAGGGTGCACCTTATAGAGCAAGGTA
>CATWBR010000216.1 GCA_958349075.1 uncultured Clostridium sp. | reverse complement strand
CCATAAAACTTCCAAAATTTGTCTTAAATTAAAAAGTGAGCGGAGGGGAGGAAACGGGTATGAAAATTGGTTTTATCGGAACCAGCATCAGAATGGATATTGTAAGAAAAATACTGGCCGAATATTTTCCCGAGGTGGAGGCGGAGATTTATGTGGATGAGGGATATATTTTTTCCTCTAAGACGGCGGATTATCTGGTCAGAATGCGCGGGAATATAGACGGAATGGTGTTTGGCGGTGAACTTCAGTATGAAATCTATCAGGACATTTTTTCGGGGCGCGTGCCGTGCACCCATATCAGGAAAGATTCTTCTTCTCTGATCAATGCTCTGCTGTCACTGGCGCAGAAGAAGGTGGACATCACGAAGATCAGCGTGGATAATTTTTCTTATGCCACGATCAGGCAGATTATGGAGGACGCCGGCGTGGAGAAGAACGATATTATCATTTTGCGCCGCCGGGCGTTCCGCAGCAACGAAGAAAAGTATTATGAGGATTTGTTCAGGCAGCATATGGAGCTTTACCGGGCGGGTAAGACGACAGGCTGTGCTACTACGCTTAGTTTTGTCTATGACAGACTCTGTGCGGAGGGAATTCCGGCCACCTATCTGCGGCCCACGACGGACAATATTGTCAAAACCATCAACCGGATCCATGAGCTTTACCGGGAGAAACTGCAGAAAAAAGATGGAAGACTGGCCGTTCTGCTGCTCAGGCTGACGCCCAGGGACGAGGTGGCCTATCAGTTTCAGAGCGAATATATCGAGAGCCATGAAAAGCTTAAGGCAGCGGAGGAGATCCATTATTTTGCCAAGAGTGCAGGCGCAACGGTCATAACACAGTCAGACGATCAGTTCACAATCATTATGAACCGCAGCGCCCTGATGGAGTATACCAACGAATTGCAGGCATTTCCCCTGCTCCACTTTATAAGGGATAACAGCGAGTGTGACTTCAGCCTGGGAATCGGCTTCGGGGACACGCCGGGGGATGCCAGAATGAACGCGGTGATGGCGCTCAAAAAGGCATGCCAGATCCCGAAGAGCGGAACCTATATTGTCTATAACAATAAATCGGTCACCGGCCCCGTGGAGTTTGTCAGCCAGTCCGGCGGCAGCTCCGTCTGGGAGCGGGAACTCTTTTCCAATTTGTCAAAGTCCACCGGAATTTCCGAGGATAAGATAAGCCGCCTCTATATGATGCTGGAACGCAAGAAAAAACCGTTCTTTACGGTAAACGAGCTGTCCGCCTACCTGAATATCTCGGTGCGGGCTGCCAACCGCATTGCAAATGCACTGGAAGAGAATGGTCTGGTGAAGGTGGTCGGGCAGACGAATAAGGGGAAAGTGGGACGGCCGGGGAATTTATATGAGTTTCTGTTTGTGGAAAAAGAGTGAGAAGAGATTTAGTTACTGTTCACAGGCAGTATTCCGCGAGGTGTTTTTTGTGAGCGGAGCGTAGCGAAAGTCACAGAAAACCCGAGGGCTGCGGCGCGAAACGGCGTTTTTTTCCGTTTCTGTGCATCGCGAAGCGTGTTACTGGACACGGAGTGAACAGTATCGAAATTTAGACAGGAGCAGAGGGACGGAAGCGATTTTTCCGTCCCTCTGACCGCATAATGATGACAGTAGATATTATATAACGTGCTGCCTGCTGCGTCACAGGGGATTCTATCTCCTGGAGAACAGCCTGATTTTTTCCCGTACCAGTTCTTTGACGCAGCATTTTCCGCTGTTTGTCATGGTATAGTAATCTTCGCTGCCGGACTGTGCATTCAGGCCTTTCACATAGGACAGCCGGACTTCGGTTGCCACATTAATCTTTCGGATGCCTATTTCAATGGCGGTCTGAATCATATCTGCCGGTATGCCGGAACCTCCGTGCAGCACGAGAGGGGCAGGGCAGATTCCGGCCACTTCCCGGAGCCTGTCGAAATCGAGGTTTGGCCGTCCCTTATAAAGACCATGGGCGTTTCCGATACCGACCGCGAGTGCATCTACGCCGACCGCGGAGGTAAAATCAACAACGTCCTGCACTTTAACCAGAAACGGTTTTGAATCGTCGTGGGAGATATTATCCTCGGAACCAAGTATGGCGCCCAGCTCGGCTTCCACCGAAGCGCCTACGGCATGGGCCGCCTGTAACGTCTGTTTCGTCACTGCAATATTATCCGCCAGCGACAGCGTGGAACCGTCGATCATGACGGAGGAATAACCGGCCCGCAGTGCCTTTATGACCTGTTCGATATTCTGTCCATGATCCAGATGCAGGACAACGGGCGTTTTCATCCTTCCGGCCAAAAGAGTTACAATCGCAGCCAGAGCTTCCAGCTTACCGTCCTTAATAGCGGCCTGCCCGACGGCGATAATAGAAGGGGCATTTTCCTCCTCAATTGTTTCTAATACAGCCTGGGCGATTTCAAGAGTATCTACATTAAAAGCCGGTATGGCAATCTTTTTTTCTTCCGCAATCGGAAAAACTTCATTCATTGTAACGAGAGACATATGTACTTCCTTTCTACCTTTCTATTTTCCTGAAAAGAGTGGGGCGGCGTTACGGCCGCTTTGATTGAGTGGCAATGAAAAGTTCGCGAAGCGTGCTTTTCGTTGTTACATAAACTGCATGACTTTTTCCACCGGAGGGATCGCCGCGCGTCCTCCCAGACCCTCGCAGGACAGGCTTGCAAAAATATTGGAAAATCTCATACTGCGTCCGTAGTCCCATCCCTGGTTGATGCAGTAGAGGAAAGCTCCGTGGAAATTGTCACCTGCGCCGGTTGTGTCCATTACCCGGACCGGAATTGTTTCTTCTCGATAGAAGGTCTTCCCGTCAAAAGCGCAGGAACCGGATTCGGCCGAAGTTACGCAAGCGAACCCGGCACCCTTTTCCACATAGAAATAACAGGCCTCTTTTGGCGGCAGGCCGAGTGTGGACATCGCCGTTTTGTTATCCGGAATATAAAAATCCGCGTAGGGGAGCAGTTCCAGAGCGAGGGCTTTTGGAATGTTTCCCCCGTCAATGGAGATCAGGGCCTCCGTATGTTTTTTGCAGTATGCGCACAGTTCCAGCATGGTTTCCGGGTTCATAACGCCAAGATGGATGATCCTGCTGGATTTTAAAATGTTTTTGTCAATCATGGGGAAAGTCAGCTTTTCAATACAGCCGCCGAAGCAAGTAAGACAGCGCCTGCCATCCTGTTCTACCTGAATCATGCTGGTAGATGAGTAATGATCTTTTATGGCAAACAGCTTTAAATACTGAAAATTCTGTCTTTGTAAATCATCCGTGATGAAATTGCTGGTCTCATCATCGCCGACGGCGGTGATAATCCCGGTAATTCCTCCAAGACTCTGGTGTGCTGCCGCCGCGGTGCTGGATACACCACCGCATGTGGTGGTGAAATAACTGGCGGCAATACGCTGGTCACTTGCCGGAGGCGCATTGACAAGCATTAGGATGTCCTTGGTACTAGAACCAATGAACAGACTGTCAAGCGAATGCATAAATCCTCCTAATATTAAAGTTGATTTACAAATGAAAACGAATATCGTGATAGGGTGTGATAAGGTATTGATTAACTTGATTGTAAAACCGGGAATGGAAAATGTCAAATACTTTTTGAAACAAATTATCTAAAAATGTAAACGTAATATTAAATGATGAAAAAACATATCAAAGAAAATGAAACATGTTGCATTTCGCCATTGACTTTTTGTCCGGCCGTGCCTAAAATAGAAAATAAGTAAACGATACAGGTTAAAAAGTAAACGTAAAACCAATGCGCAGACCATGGCCCTGCGGGCCGGGGGGATACTGTGCACGCATTGAAGGACAGTATGAGGAGGAATCACATGGTAACAATGAAAGATGTTGCAAAGGCTGCAGGCGTCAGCGTTGCAACTGTTTCCAGAGTGATAGCCGGCGCGTCTTCCGTATCTCCGGCTACTCAGAAGAAAGTAATGGATACGATAGAGGAGCTTCAATATTGCTCGAACAGTCTTGCAAGGGGACTCAGGCAGCAGCAGACCAATCTGGTGGCGGTACTGTTGCGGGACATTTCCCACCCCCTCTATGGGGATATGCTGCGGGGGATTGAGGATGTCCTGAATACAAACGGATATATCCCGCTGTTTTTTAACTCGGACAACGACAGCTCATGCCAGGACGAAGCTTTCCAGTCGGTGCTGTCTATGGGGGTAGCAGGAGCGTTAGTAGCTCCCTGCAGCAATTATGAGGCAATTTACCAAAGGAGTTCAGCCCAGGATTTTCCTACCGTTTTCATATCGGAGGGAAGGAACAAGGGGAAAAAGGAAAGCGCCTCCGGAAAGGTATACTGTGATACGTATAAGGCAGGCAGTATTGCGGCCGAGGCCTTTGCAGTGTCGGGCGTCAAGCGGTGTATTTACATAAGCGGGAAGAATGCTCCTGCGCTTAAGCAGGATTACCTGTACTCCGGCTTTTCTGATAAATGCCGCGAAACAGGGATCATTTACAGCGCTACGGATGGGTTTTGCAGGGAGGAAGTGGCGGAGCTCACCAGGCAGAACGGCAATTCCCTGGGGATACTTGCGCGCAGTAACTTTCAGGCTGTCGAGATTATTAATGCCATGAGGGAGGACGGCTTCGGAATACCGGATGAGGTCAGGGTCATAAGCTTTGAGAATACGATTTTAGCAAAGATGACTTTGCCTGCCGTTTCCGTTCTCGGCGCGACGGGATACCAGATTGGAATGTCGTCCGCCCAGCATTTGATTGGAATTATTCAGGGAAATAACAGGAAAGAGCCGGTGGTGCTGGAACCGAAATTAATACGGAGGGGGTCGTTGTAGAATGGCGTTAAAAGACAGGACGGATATCCTGGTAATTGGAAACCTGAACATGGATTTGATTTTTGAACAGCAGAATATACACCAGGATGCCAGAAAGAAAATCGGCGAATCCTTTTGTCTGGCTCCCGGCGGCAATGCCAACAACCAGACGGTGGCCGCGTCCAGATGCGGGGTGCCTGCCCGGCTGGCGGGGATGACAGGCGACGATTCATTCGGACAGCAGCTTCGGGAGTCCCTCGAAAAAGAAGGGATTTCCACGGAGCTTTTGAAAACAGTGAAAGGCGTAAGTACCGGTGTTTCGTTAATCATTACCTCCAGCAACCGGGAGAACCAGTACTGGGACGTGCTGGGAGCCAATGCGCAGATGGACACGGACTGCATCGAGCAGTTAAGGCCGTATATCAGCGGAGCGAGAATCCTGCTGATAGGGCTGGGAATTCCCGAAAAATCCATGATCCGTGCGATCGAGATAGCAAATGAAGCGGAAACAACGGTAATGTTTGTAGCTTATCAGTCCAAAACGTTTTCTTCTGATATCCTTGGCAGAATTGATGTGATGTTTTTAGACAGTTCCGAAGCCGGGAAATTATCTGGCTGTGAGGTGACGAACTTAAAGAGCGCCCGGGTCGCGGCCAGTATGCTGCTGAAAGGCGGAGTGAAGCAGGCTGTGCTTATCCATATGAAGTCAAAATTTCTGCTTCTTGCGGGCAATGACGGCTTCAGCCTTTTTGATGCTCCAAAGGAACCTATGGTGGATGCGTCCACCATGGATGATACCTTCTCCGGAGTATTTGCCGCCTGTATTGTGAGAGGGATGGAGCTGGAAAAAGCGGCGGAAGTTTCTTATGAGGCGGCAAATCTGTGCGGCAGCCGTTTTGGGGCGCAGACATCGATTCCTGCAAAAGAGGAGATGCAAAAGATCTTCGGCAGTTAAAGAGAGGATAAGATGGATGATTTTAAATGTAAAATTGTAGTCCTGGATGATGATCCGACAGGAATCCAGACGGTTAACGGGGTTTCCGTATATACAGACTGGTCGGAAAAAAGCATTCGGGAAGGATTTAGAGAAGAGAATACTCTCTTCTTTCTACTGACCAATTCAAGGGCAATGACAGAAGAAGAGACTATCGCCACGCACCGCCTGATAG
Organism: uncultured Clostridium sp.; assembly: GCA_958349075.1. Lineage (GTDB taxonomy): Bacteria > Bacillota > Clostridia > Lachnospirales > Lachnospiraceae > Otoolea. The sequence continues at coordinate 1,549 of CATWBR010000216.1, read as the reverse complement.
CGGAGCGCGTCGTTAAGGCGTCGCGAGAAACCGGCGCCGAGTTCCTCATTATCAGCAGGGGGGATTCAACCCTGAGGGGGCACTATCCCGCCGAGACGGAGACATTGCGCCGTACAATAGAACGAGTTTCGGATATCCGCTATGACGGAGAGGTGATCTGCCCGTTTTTCCCTCAGGGAGGAAGATACACGTCCGGCAATATCCACTATGTTTCAGACGGCGGCAGGCTGGTTCCGGCCGGTGAAACGGAATTTGCCCGTGATAAGACATTCGGCTATAAAAATTCCCATCTGGGAAAATGGGTGGAGGAGAAGACCGGGGGGAAATATGCCTGGGAACAGCAATGCTATATTAAGCTGGAAACACTGCGGAACAGAGATTATGCCCGGATAGAGGAACAGCTTAGGCTGGTGGAGGATTTTACGAAGGTAATTGTTAACGCGATGAGCTATGAAGATCTGTATGTATTTAAGACTTCACTGCTCCGGGTTATGAAGTCCGGGAAACATTTTCTGTTCAGGACTGCCGCCGCCTTTGTGCAGGTGATGGGAGAAATCGGAGAACGCAGTCTCCTGACGGCGGAAGAACTGGTGGAAGAGGAAGACCGTCACGGGGGACTGATTGTAATCGGTTCCCATGTAAACAAAACCACAGAGCAGCTTAAGGAACTGATGACCCTGGAAGCGGTTATTCCAGTGCCGTTCCATTCCGGGCTTGTCGGCCGTCCGGGTGAATTTGAGGCGGAGCAGGCCCGCGTGCAGGCACACATCGAGGAAGAGGTGGAGGCCGGACATACGGTTGCCGTATATACGGAGCGCCGCCTGCTTGTTCCGGATTCCAATGATCCGGAAGATGCCCTGAGACTGTCCCTTCTGATATCTGACGCAGTGACGGGATTTGTAAAAAAATTGAAAGTGAGACCCCGTTTTATCATAGCGAAAGGGGGAATCACTTCGAGTGAAGTGGGCGTAAAAGGCCTTGGGGTGAAAAAGGCGTATGTGGCGGGGCAGATTCTGCCGGGGATACCCGTGTGGAAAACCGGGGCGGAGAGTAAATTCCCGGGCCTTCCCTATGTGATATTCCCTGGAAATGTAGGAGAAAAAGATTCATTAAAGATAATCGTGTCGGACCTGATGAAATAAAAGGGCTGGACGGAAAGAGAGGATATAAGTATGGAGATTATAGAGAGAAATAATATGCCTGTAGACGAATTGCCGGGCCGCGATATACAGCGCGCGGTGGGGAAAAACAGCGCTTTCGAAAGCGGAGCCATGACGGTTGGATATGCCTCTTACAGTGCAAAGTGCGGCGTGATGGAGCCACATTGCCATGCGGAGGAGACGGTTGTAATTTTTGACGCTGAAAAAGGGCGTGTATGCTGGGGCGATACTAAGGATAATCTGACCCAGAGCCGGGAACTGGAGCGTGGAATGATTCTCCATATTCCGGAGAATGAATGGCATGCCTTTTATTACGATGAGGGAGGATTTGTAGATATAGTATTTATTTACGGGACTTCCGATAATGTCAGGCCGGAAGATAATAAATA
>CATWBR010000215.1 GCA_958349075.1 uncultured Clostridium sp. | reverse complement strand
GTTAAAATTTTTATATTTCTTTATAAAACAAAATTCACATATCCTTGTAAATCAACAAACCGATTTACAACAAATATGTGAAATCTAAGCTTTATGAAAAATACTAGTTCAATATAGCACGCAAAATCAGGTTTGTCAAGATTTATCAGCGGTTTAAATGGTATTTTAATGCAGTTTTTTAATTTTCGTTGAAAAATGGCCGGAAAGTCCGGTTTTCAGGACTCTCCGATCATATAATTATGGATTCTGCGTCTGCCAAAAAGTCCGGTTTTAATTTGCGTCCAGTTCCAATTTAAGAAAGATTTTTCTGGAATAGAGTGAGATGACGAGTGACAGCGCTGCCGCTCCAAACATCACCAGGAAGGATACATTTGCAAAGCGGTCGAAAAGAATTCCGTACAGAGCCTGGCCTAAGGGCTGCGAACAGCCCGAGACAGCCATCAGGGCAGCCATAATCTTGCCCAGAAGATGGGGAGGCGACTGAAGCTGTACGGCGGAACATATCTGGATCAGAAACACGGTCGAGGCCGCCATAGCGAGGAAGCTCATTACGGTGATGGTCAGATAGCCCGTCATCGGGGAGAAAATGGGCAGAAGCGAGACTCCCATACAGGCGGCTGCAAAAGAGCAGAGAGTCAGCAGCAGATGGCAGTTTCTGAGCTTCAGGCGTTCGGAAAGAATTCCTCCAAGCACTCCTCCGGCCAGCCCGCCGAAACCAAGGGCTCCCTGGGTAACGCCGAGGGCGGCGTCGCTCATTTTAAGAATATTGATGACAATCACGGGAATTCCCACGATCATGGCTGCGGAAAGGACCAGGTTAAACAGGGCCAGAATCGTGACGACGGAGAGTAAAACCGGTTTTTCATTTTTTATATAAAGAAAACTTTCCTTCAAATCGCTTTTGACGACGGAAATAATTCCTGATTCTGTTTTCCGTTTCTCGTGGGGAATCCGGATAAAGATTTCCATGACGGCCGAAGCGACGAAACAGAGGATGCTGATCGACAGGATGGGAAAGAGCCCCCAGGTGCCGAATAAAAGCCCTCCTATGACAGGACCCAGAAGTCCGGCCAGCGTACTGACCATGTTGATGACGGCGTTGGCCTGCATAATCTGTCCCGGCAGTACCAGGAGAGGAATACTGGCCTGGACGGCAGGCTGGTAAGCGCCGGAGATTCCGTAAAGGGCCATCAGGCAGACGATCATCAACGGAACGACGGGGAGTTTTCCAATCATCAGGTAAAAGACGGTAACGAGGAGGGCGGTCGAGAAGTCCAGTATTACCATGATATTGCGCTTATTCATCCGGTCGGCAAATACGCCGCCTGCCAGGGAGAGAAGGATCATCGGGATAAAGGAACAGGCGGTTACCGCCCCGAACAGGGAGGATGAGCCGGTTTCCCTGAGTAAATACAGAGGCAGGGCAAAGCGGAGAATGGCATTGCCGAATAGAGAAATAATCTGGCCGATCACCACAAGGGTGAAGTCGCGGAGAAACAGGGACTTCTTTTTGTCATTCATAAGTGTTGGACTCCTTTTTTTATGTGAATATGATGGGGGATTAAAACCGACCGTCGGTATGTATTGCGGGTAAATAAAACTGCCCGTTTAAGGCAGTTTATGACACGGGACGGCAGAGCGGACAGCCGGAGTATGCCGGTTACCGTTTTGCGGCCGCGGCTACTCCTGCGTTTCATGTCTGTTTATCACCGTACTGAAAGAAACATAGGCATCCGTCAGCTCGTCATCCAGCAGATCTTCGATTCCGCTTCCTTTGAGAAGCTGGTTGAAAACCTCACAGCGGGCCCTCACCGCCTCCGGAGATGTCGGCATGAGCATGGGATGCAGCCAGACATTTGAGAGAATCATGATGGCTTCCGCCAGAGCCCGGGGATGTTCCGTACGGATGGAGCCGTCCGCAACGCCCTCCTGCAGAATCGGTTCGATATAGAAAGGGACGACATCGTCATACAGATCACGTATCTGCAGGGCAAGAAACCGGGGACTGTCCAGAAGATAGGGAATCATCGTAATTGTTTTCTGCTGGTCCAGAAGAAGCAGGGCGGTTCTGAACAGCTTTTTCAACTTTTCCCGGCCGTTCAGTGTGCTGTCGTCGCGCACCCTGCCGAGGATTCGGGCATTTCTTTCGCCGAGCTGGTTGACGATGCGTATGAAAATCTCTTCTTTTGATGCAAAATGATGATAGATGGCTCCCTTGGACAGTTTTGTCACATTCATAATGTCCTGAAGCGATGTCTCATCGTAGCCTTTCATTATAAACAGTTCTGCCGCCGTGTCTAAAATCAGCTTTACAGTTTCTTCCGGATGTTTATTGCGTGCCATGATATTCCTCCATACCGACCGTTGGTCTGTAAAAACAATAACACAATATCCTGATAATGTCAACGATGTTAAAGAGGGATAAAATGGAAATCTCCGGTCCCGCCGGCGGGATGAAATTAATCGGAAGGGTGAGCGTCCTTTTTCCTTGCCGCTGCAAAACAGACCGGCGCGGGGCCTCCGCCCAGCACGGCGTGCTCCGTTACGGTAAACCCGTGGGCGGACAGGAATTTTATGAATTCCTGCTCATCCCATTTGTGGTAAGACTGAAAACCGGTCATGTGGATTAGACGCATTCCGGCCCGGGAGCCTGTCTTCCCACCGTGGAGGAAGGTGGGGGCAAAGAGCAGTCCGTCCGGCTTAAGCACGCGGTGTATCTCTGAGAGAACCCGCTCCGGGTGGGGCATGATATGGAGGGCGTTGGAGATGACGGCCGCATCGAATGTCTGAGGCGCATAGGGCAGTGAATTTGCGTCCTGTACGGTAAAGTGCAGGCGGGAGGAACCCGTCTGCTTTTTTGCACGTGAAATCATCTGTTCCGAGAAGTCGCTGGCCTCCCAAAGCCGTACCCGGCAGGAGAGCGGAAATGAGAGCTGTCCCGTGCCGCAGGCCAGTTCCAGCACGTTCATGTCCCTTGTGAGATGGGGGGCGATGCGGTTGCAGATATTTTGGTAGAGCGCGGAATGGCTCCCTGCAAAAATGGCGTAGAACCGTGACACGGTTTTCCAGTACTTCTGATCGCTTTGATGTTTCATTGGGAATGCCTCCTGGCGGATATTTGGCAATGCGGAAATCCGTGCGTTCCATGCGCCGGTTCCCGCTATCAATCGAATGGTTAGTTCCTGCTAACAAAATAATAACACAGGATGGCAGGAATTTCAAGGCTGCTGCGGTATCAGGAAATATATGGCGGCAGGAGCGCTCGTGATAAAAAAAATCGGGAAGGCGGGCTTCCTTTGACAGACGGCAAAACCCTGTGCTATATTGTCCTTGTCATGAACAGGGAAACCAGAATTAGGGGAGGTGGCGGGAAATGCATTTGAATGCGCCTGGGGATTATATAAGCCGTCTGATTGAGGATTCCACAAATGAAGGCCTTGGAGATATTATAGGACAGATTCCGCCTGAGATCGGACGATGCCGGATACAGGAACGGCGCAGCCACAGAGGGGCGTCTTTTTTTAACTGGGAAATGGAATATCAGAACCCGATTTATGTGGAACGGAGAAAAAAGAGGGAAACGTTCAATGATTCCGTGCAGCTCATCTTTTTTTTGAATAATGGCCTTGAGTGGGAATTTGGTGAGACGGGGGAGCCGGTATCCGTGGAAGAGGGGGAAGTGTGCATATACCGGGATCAGGATCAGCCCTCGGCTGCCCGCTATCCAGGGGGACAGGAATTTCTCTTTAAAAATATCCAGCTTCCCATGACGCTCTTCGCCCAGGCGTTTGAGGGACACTTCGACCGCGGGGAAAAGCTTCAGACGGAAAAAATGCTTCAGACGGTGACGAAGACCTTAATTACCCCGTATATGTTCCGTCTTTTACAGGAGATTGAGCAGGCCGACTGCTACCGGGGCGGAATGGCTTCTTTCTATCTGGAGGGAAAAATCCTTGAATTGACCGGGGCCTGCCTGGGAGCCGGTCTGGAAATGGGAGACAATGCCTTTACCAGAAAGAAGCTCTCTGTTTCCAGAACCGACAGAGACGTGATACTGGAAATCAGGAAAAAAATAGATCGGGGCTGCACGGAGTTCTGCCCGTGCGAGGCGCTTGCAAGAGAGGCGGGAATCAGCATGAGCAAGCTGAAACGATGTTTCCGTGAGATGACGGGAATGCCGCTTCACAGCTATGTGATAGACAGGAGGCTGGAGCATGCGGCGTATCTGCTGGCGGAAAACAGGGTGAATGTAAGTCAGGCCGCCATTCAGTCGGGATACTCCAATATGAGCCATTTTTCGGCCGCATTCAAGAAAAAATTCGGAGTGGCGCCGCGGGACTTTTGCGGATAAAAAGTGTTAAAAAACGGTCCTTTTTTGGTAGAAAACGGTCCGGTGAAACAGTAGAATAGTACGCATACAGTTGGTTATACGAGACTAACTGTATGCGTATTTTTTTGAAAACGGTAAGAAGGGAGAGAAGGAGATGTTTCAAAAAGTATTTGAGTACGCCGGACCTTATAAGAAAAAGACAATTCTGTCCGGGCTTGTGATCCTGGCGGCCGTGATTATGAGTGTGGTTCCGTTTTTGTTTGTTTATCAGATTATCACACCTCTTATCATGGGAGAACCTGCCGGTGTTTCTTATTTTGCCGTGCGCATAGCGGGGACCGCGGTCTGCCTGGTTCTTCATGCCTGCCTTTATGTAAAAGGCCTGTCCATGTCCCATGAAGCTGCCTATAATATCCTGATGCGGCTGAGGTTCCACCTTCAGAAACGGATGGAAAAGCTGCCTCTGGGCGAGATACAGAAAAAAGGAACCGGGAGCCTGAAACGGATGTTTGTGGACGATGTAGACAGTATTGAGCTGCTTCTGGCCCACGCGGTTCCCGAAGGAATTGGAAATGCCGTGGTTCCGCTGGCGGTTTGTATCTGCCTTTTCGTGGTGGACTGGAGACTTGCGCTAATGTCACTTGTCTCATTTCCCATAGGAATGGCTGCTATGTGTGTGATGTACGCGATAGGCACCCGCGATATGGATAATTATTATGCGGCGGGGAAGGTAATGAATAATACCATCATCGAATACATCAACGGTATGGAGGTTGTGAAGGTATTTAACAGGGACGGCGATTCCTACCGGAGGTATGAACAGGATATCAGGACATACCGGGACTTCACACTGAGCTGGTATAAAGCCTGCTGGCCCTGGATGGCCGTCTATAACAGCGTTCTGCCCTGCACGCTGCTGCTGACGCTGCCCCTCGGCTCCTGGTTCGTCCTCAAGGGTTACTCCACCCTGCCGGATCTTCTGCTTGTGATGTGCCTGTCGCTCAGCATGGGGCTTCCCCTCTTAAAGACCATCGGTTTTATACCCTCTATGCCCCAGGTCAATTATAAGATAGCAAACCTGGAAAAAATGCTGAACGCCGATCCGCTTTGCCAGACGGAGGGAGGCTTTTGCGGAAAAAACCATGAGATTGAGTTTCGCAATGTCGGTTTTGCCTATGAGAAAGAGGCGGTGCTTAACAATGTGAATCTGGTTATCCCTGAGGGGCGGATGACGGCCCTGGTAGGCGAGTCGGGATCGGGCAAAAGCACTCTGGCAAAATTGCTGGTCCATTACTATGATGTTTTAGAGGGGAGCATTGCCGTTGGAGGCCAGGACATCCGTGATATGAGCCTGGAGGCGCTCAATGATCAGATTTCCTATGTTGCCCAGGAACAATATCTTTTTAACACGTCCCTTCTTGAAAATATCAGGATCGGAAGATTGGACGCGGCGGATGAAGAGGTGATGGAGGCCGCCAAAAGAGCGCAGTGCATGGAATTCATCAAAACATTGCCGGAGGGAATAAATACGATGGCCGGAGACGGCGGAAATGAACTGTCCGGCGGACAGCGCCAGAGAATTGCCCTGGCCCGGGCCATTTTAAAGAATGCGCCGGTGGTAGTGCTTGATGAAGCCACAGCGTTTACAGATCCCGAGAATGAGGAAAAAATGGAGGCCGCTATTTCGGAGGTGGTCAAAGGAAAAACGCTGCTTGTCATTGCCCACCGTCTGTCCTCGGTCAGAAACGCCGCCCAGATTTGCGTCATGGACAGAGGGCGTCTGATCGCGTCGGGGACCCACGGCGAACTTCTTGAAAGCTGCGCGCAGTACAGGAAACTCTGGCTGGCCTCTCAGGAGAGCGCGGACTGGAGAGTACAGAGCAAAGGAGGAAACGCAGATGATTAAATTGTTTAAAAGGATCCTGAAACTGTCAGGCAGATACAGAAGCAAAATTCAGCTCGCTTTCGTTTTCTCCTTTTTAAAATCGGTACTGTCGAAAATGCCGGTATGCCTGGCCTTTCTCGTACTCAGAGCATTTTATGAGAAAACACTTACGCCGGGGGACTGCCTGCTTGTGGGCATTGCGATGATCGTTGTTCTAGTCCTGGAAGCTCTGTGCCAGTTTATTTCCGACCGCCTGCAAAGCGGGGCGGGATATATGGTGTTTGCGGATAAGCGTATGGAGTTTGGGGCACACTTGAGAAAATTGCCGATGGGGTATTTTACAGCGGGAAATATTGGGAAAATCAGTTCTATTCTCAGCACGGATATGATTTTTGTCGAAGAGATTGTCATGAGCACATTGGCCAATATGATAAACTATCTGTTTTCTTCCATTATTATGGCCGTATTCATGATGTTTCTGGACTGGAGACTGGGAACGGCTGCCGTTCTTGTCAGCCTGACGGCCGTATTCACAGCCGGAAAGATGAACCGTATTTCCCTGGAGGAAGCGGCCGGGAAGCAGGAACAAAGTGAGAAACTGACCGATGCCGTCCTGGCTTTTGTGGAAGGGATCGGCGTCATAAAGAGTTATAACCTGCTGGGAGAAAAATCAAAGGAACTGTCGTCGAATTTCCGCCGTTCCAGGGACCATTCCATCGGTTTTGAGGAGGCGCTCACCCCCTGGCAGAGAAGGCTGAACGTTATCTATGCGCTGGGGATGGCCCTGCTGTTTGGCCTGGCCGTCTATCTCCAGCAGGCGGGGGAACTTCCCCTGCCCTACCTGACCGGGGTTCTTTTGTTTGTCTTCGACTTTTTCGGACCTCTCAAAGCGCTGTATGGGGAAGCCAGCAGGCTGACGGTTATGAATAGCTGCCTGGACAGAATCGAAGCGGTGTTTGAGGAAAAAGAGCTGCCGGACTCGGGAAAACAGTCTGTCCGGGACAGGGAAGATGACCGCATTAAAACAGAGGTACCCGAAATAGAATTCAGGAACGTTTCCTTTGCCTACCGGGAGAAGGATGTGCTGAGCCGCGTCAGCTTTTCGGTCAGGCCCAACACAATGGTTGCTCTGGCCGGGCCTTCGGGAGGAGGAAAAACTACGGTTGCAAGCCTCCTGGCCCGTCTCTGGGATGTCCGGGAAGGGGCCGTCCTGTTTCGGGGAACCGATATAAGGGAGATGCCTCTGGCGGAACTGATGAGCCAAATCAGTATGGTATTCCAGCGGGTCTACCTGTTTCAGGATACAATTTATAATAATATCAGTATGGGG
>CATWBR010000214.1 GCA_958349075.1 uncultured Clostridium sp. | reverse complement strand
TGCAATCGGAAGAACGTAGTGGCAGCGACAATACCTCCCCCTTTGAAGGAACAGAACAAATCAGCCACCGCAGGCCGGGCGGAATGGCGATAACCTGCGCGTCTTCAGTCCCGGGCGATCACCTTCCCGTGGGGAAGAAGGGAGAAAAAGATTCCGCAGGGAACCTGGGAGTCCATCAGCACTTAGGCGGCGTTTCTCAGACGCCTTAGTACTGTTATGTACTCCAACGAGCGCAAGCGTTTCCCGTAGGAACTTTTTCTGCCCGGATTCCCCACCCGCGACAACCTCCAAACGGGACTGAAGACTCATAGTCTCCCCTCACCATTCCGCCCTCTGGCTGTCCCGGCGGCGTTCTCCTTCCTCAATTAAACCCCTACATATTTCTCTTTTTACTCTCCGCAAACTCCTCCTTCACCTTTTCCATAAGTCCGTCCGTCTCAATCAGATCACACACTGCCCCTGCGATCGCCTTTGCTCCATAGATGACACAGTTATGTGCGGCATCCGTTTTTCCGGCGTCTACATATTCCTGGGAATGTGAGGCCGTTCCCTCCGGGACGAATGCGACGCGGATACAGGATCCCGGGATCTCATACATTACGTTGCCGAAATCCGTGGAACCCGTTTTTTCACGGGGCGGCGCGAGCTGGGGAGCTCCCGCCAGTTCGGCATTTTTCATCAACAGCTCATTTAACAGAAGCACCGGGATTTTATTGTAAAAGGTTTTTCCCTGAACCAGCTCATAACCGACTCCGCCGATCAGGGAGGCTCCCTTTATTATCTCCTGGAACCGTTCCGAGACCGCCTCCAGTGTCTTCTTGGAAAATGAGCGGATGGAGAATTCCCCCACAGCCCGATCCGGCACCACATTGCTCGGTCCCGGGAGCTCGGCTACCGTATAGTGCATTCTGACGTCATCCGGTACATGTTCCCGCAAAAATTCCACTCCCTGGAACGCAATGAGAAGTGCGTCAAAAGCGCTTCTGCCCTTTTCCGGAGCCAGGGCGGCGTGGGCTTTTTTGCCATGAAACGTCACACGGTAGCTGTTCTGCGCAAGGCATTTAATGTCCGTGCAGGTATTTGGCGCCCCGTGCATCATAAATGCGGCATCCAGCTCTTTAAAACAGCCCGCCTTCAGCATATCGCATTTAGATCCCAGCGTTTCTTCCGCCGGTGTTCCGTACACAACCAGTGTAAAAGGCCGTTCCGTATCCATATCTTTCAGGGCAATGGCCGCGCCGAGGCAGGACGGTCCCTGCATATGATGGCCGCAGCCGTGTCCCAGCCCCCTTAAGGCGTCGTACTCACAGAGAATTCCGATGACCGGCCCGCCGCTACCGTGACGGTACTCTGCCCGGAAAGCGGTCTTAAAACCGCCGGTTCCCATTTCCACGGTAAACCCGTTTTCCCTCAGATAGCCGGTCAAAAGCTCGGAGGCCATAATCTCCCCGCCCTCATATTCCGGGTGATCGAAGATTTGATCCGACATCGCCCACAGTTCTTCCTTCTGCTGTTCCACTGTTTGAAAAAGTTTATCCTTTATCATTACAGACATCCTCACTTTCTATTTTTCAATATTCTGCTCCGCTGCTGTTCTGTTTCGGTATGAACAGCAGCTTCAACTTTTTATTTCCACCGTTACTTTCTTCTTGTCCTACATCGGCCCCAGTTGAATCGCCTGGGCGATACTCAGAAGAACGGTGCCGACAACCAGCCATACCAGAAACATTTTCCACATGAATTTCATCCAGCGGTCGTATGGAATATTGGAGGCGCTGATAATTCCCATCAGCGCGGTGGAGGTTGGAAGAATGTAATTACAGAATCCGTCGCCAAAGTTAAATGCAAGGATTGAAGTCTGCCTTGTCATTCCAATCAAATCCGAAAGCGGTATCATAATCGGCATAACCGCCGCTGCCTGCCCGGAACCGGAAGTCAGGAAAATATTGATAACCGTGTTGGCAATCAGCATCGCCGGCGCCTGCAGAATAGCCGGCACACGGTTCAGCCCTCCCGCCAGCACATGCACTACGGTGTCGATAATTTTGCCGTCCGTCATGATTACGCTGATGGACTGGGCCAGACCGATGATAATGACCGCGGAGAGCATCTTTTTGCATCCCTCCAGGAAATGTTTTGAAATTGTCGTGGAATCAAATCCTGCAATTACGCCGACAATAATGGCAAGTGCAATAAATACGGCTGCCATCTCCGGCATATCCCAGCCCATCCTGATGCTGCCGTAAATAATAGCGGTCAGAGAAAGAATCAGGGAGAGGATAATCAGAACCTTGCGTACATTGAGTGTGCCGAAGGAATCCAGATCTCCGCCTCTGTTCAACTCATTTTCCCGATCCAGATCGTACATGGGGCTGAGCGTCGGGTCTTTTCTGATTTTTAAAGCATAACGGATTAAATAGATATTTGTGACAATGTAGTACACTCCGAAACAGACGGCGCGGTATCCCAGGCCGGAGTAGGCCGGAAGCTCTGCGATTTTCTGTGCCACGATGGTGGTGTTGGGGTTCAGCGTTCCGGTTGAAAAGCCGATGGCCCCTCCCAGAATAATAATTGCCGCGCCTGTGATGGAGTCCATTCCCATTGCCAGCGACATCATGACCATGACCGGAGCGAAGGCAATGAAAATATTAACGCCCTGTGTGGTGCAGATCAGTCCGAATACAAGGGTCAGCAGAGGAATGAATATATAGAGATTGCTGGCAAATTTTTTCGCAATCTTGGCGATTACCGCCTGCAGGGCGCCCGATTCCGTCAGCATATGAAATGCACCGCCGGAAAAGAGGATTACCAGAATCAAATCTACCCTTTTCATAAACGCTTTTACTATGTAAAGCGGAATTAATAATGGATTTACCGGCGAACGTGCCAGATATTGGAACTGAGTCGGATCGATCACCTTGATCCCCTGTGCATTTTCGACGCGCAGATACTCGCCGGCAGGGATAATCCAGGTCATCAGTACAGCCGCCACAATAATAGTAAAGACAATCACAAAACTGTGCGGCATCTTGAAATGTTTCTTTTTCGCATTCATGCTATACCCTCCTGATTATAACTTTTTCACATTGACTAGTTACTATGATTATAATCAGGAACAGGGTCTGCAACAATTACATTAAATTTAACGGCTCTTTAAGTTTTATTTATGTGCTCCTTGATGAGCTCGATGAGCCTTTCCATATGAGGCGCCAGATTCCGCCCCTTCCGGTATGCCAGAACCAGCCGCGCACTGTACGGCACATCCCCGATCAGGCAGTATCTCACGCCTGGGAAACGATCCATTCCCTGAATATATCCTGATCGGTTAAACCCGATACCAACGCCCTGGTCGACCATAGACATGGCGGTCTCGAAGTACCGTATTTCAATGATACGCTTCGGCCTTATCCTGTACTGTTCCAGAATCCGCTCGGCGGTACTGCGCAGGCTCTGCTTTTTTATCGGAAGAACAAAAACTTCGTCCGTCAGACAGCTTGGATCCAGGTGGGGAAAATGCTCCCCTTCCTTCCACCAGGTGCTTGCGTTGGCCGGATGGTGCTCCGGGAGAACCAGCAGCACGTGTTCCTCTCCCAGATCCACATACGTTGTATCCGGCAGTTCGTCCGCACATGTATAGATGAGAAAATCGATGGCGTTTGTCTGGTACATCTGTACCAGCTCGTCATAGACGCCCTCTTTTATAATGAGATTGATATCGGGATACTCCTTCAGGAAATGCACCATGAGATACGGAGCGATTGAAATCGCACGCCTGTGCTGGATTCCCACGCGCAGGCTCCCCTTGCACTTGCCGCTCGACTGCTCCAGCAAAAGCTCAAAGTCCTCCTTCATCTGGAGCATCTTTTCGGCCCGCTCCACATACTCCCGCCCCATGGAAGTGGGGACCAGACTTTTTCCCGTCCTCTCAAAGAGCCTGACCCCCAGGTACTTTTCCAGGTTGCTCAGATAAACGCTGAGCGCCGGCGGCGAAATATAAAGTTCCTCGGCTGCCTTTGATATCGTTCCGCATTTTGCCAGTGTGCACACATACAACTGTTCTTTGAGATTCATAGCCCTCTCCCCTTCTCCCGCAGAGACGTCCGCTTCCCTCTTATTGCCTGGAAAACGGCGTCATTTCTGTTCCTATTATAGGATATCGCCGGGGTAAATACAAGGCTGGGTATGACGTGGACCGCACCGTACGCTCAGCCGCGGGAGCTGCTGCCCGGAACCTGGATATCGGTAAATTTCTGCGCAGATTCAATACAGACATTGAACCGGTCCGCAATCCATTTTCTTACCCCCTCCGTACCAATGACAAAGGCATTGGCCTCCCCTTCTTTACGGTGCCTGTTCTGCTCGGCATGTTCAACCAGCTCACAGAGATGGGGATGGGGATTCATGTAGACATCACAATGGTTTTTCTTGCAGTACTCCCATGTTTTCACACAGGAGGATGCAAAGAGCAGCGCCTGGTCAACGGCCCACTGGACACCATAGGGATATACTCCGTCCGGGTAATTTCCGGGGCCGAATACGCCGTATCCTCCCATCATGACAACATGATGGATTTCCCCGCGGTCATGCACATCAAAGCAAAAGTTAAGGCAGCCGGGCGTATGGCCGGGCCCCGCCATGACATAAACGCTGTGATCCCCATAAACCAGACTTTCGCCGTCTTTTAATATCCGGGTAATTCGGGGCAGTTCTCTTGGAATGTCCGGTCCCATATTCTCATCCGCCCAGGACAGGTATGCGGTATCCTCAAGGCTCATGCCCACCGGGCAGCCTGTGCGGCCCTGTATTTTAACAGCTCCCATATAATGATCAAAATGTCCGTGGGTGATCAGCAATGTCTATACATCCAGTCCGGCATGATACCCCTGGTAAATCGCAGCCGTTATATTTCCCGGCCTGACACAGTCGCCTATCTGGCGGACTGCCGGCGCCGCATTCAGAAGTGCGTTAACACTCTCCCTGTCCGCCCTTTGGCCGACTGCGCAGACGACGGTTTTTCCCGGAACAAGCACTTCTCTGCCCTCAGGATCTTTACAAAGAACACCGTCGGCAGTTACCTTTATCCCCTGATATCCCGTGTGTGCCTCCACATATTTGTCTATCATCTCCATCAGAATCGGACGATGGCGGATATTGGCATCGGGGGCAAGCGTATCTCTCATCTCTACCAGATGAACCTTTTTCCCTTCCTGCGCCAGGTGGATTGCCGCTTCACATCCGGCCAGCCCGCCGCCAAGGACCACAACCGAGCCGCCAACCTTATCTTTCTCAAGATAGTAATTGTTTACAATGACCACATTTTCTCCATCCATTCCGGGCAGCGGCGGTATGATCGGCCTGGAACCGACGGCCAGAATCATATAATCTGCATTGATTTTTTCCGCAAGTTCAGGGGTTACTTCCGTGCTGCATAGAATTTCAACGCCTGCCTCTTTAGCCTGCGCTTCCAGGGCCAGTCCCAGCTCATACATCTCACGCTTGAAATCGATCGCCTGCTCACATTTTAAGATTCCGCCTGTCTTATCTGACTTTTCACAGAGAATCACCTCATGGCCCCGTTGTGCCGCTGTTACGGATGCCTTTAACCCTGCCACGCCGCCGCCCACAACCAGCACCTTTTTCTTTCGCGATGCCGGCAGCACTTCCACGCCCTCGATTTCACGGCCGATCACCGGGTTTACCGTACAGCGGCGGGTCTGGGTCGTCGGGCGTTCCGCCATGCATGCAAAACAGCGGAGACATTTCACAATCTTATCGTCCTCCCCCGCCGCTACTTTCTGCGGCAGGCAGGGATCGGCCAGTAAGGCTCGCCCCATATAGACGACGTCCGCTTTTCCGGATGCAATAATTTCTTCCATCTGCGCCGGATCGTTTAACGCTCCGATGGTGGCCACCGGTTTTTTTACATGCTTTTTGATTTCTGCCGCAAGATATACGTTGCAGCCGTGCTCAGAGAACATGGACGGATGAGTGCGGAAAAATCCGAACTGGTAGGAACCGGCCGACACATGAATTAAATCTGCATATTCTTCCACAGCCTGAGCAATTCTGATTCCCTCGTCTAAATCATATCCCCCCTCAAATAATTCGGAGCCGCTCATCCGGAATTCAATCGGAAACAGAGGGCCTACCGCTTCCCGCACCGTCTTTAATACTTCGATTGTAAAACGCATACGGTTCTCAAAGGAGCCGCCGTACTCATCGGTCCGGTGGTTGAAGTATGGGGATATAAACTGGTTAAGGAGCCATGTGTGGCCCCCATGGATCATAATCATTTCAAATCCGGCGCGTTTTGCCAGGACGGCCGTATCGCCATAGCGCTTCACAATATCGGCAATCTGTTCTTTTGTGAGGGCTTTTACCTGCATTCCATCCGGGCGCACACCGTCATCCGGTCCGAACTGGGTCAATCCCTGCTTTTTATTTTTGTCCGCCATATACGTACCGGCGTACTGCCCGGAATGGGAAAATTCCACACTTGGAACGGCGCCATGTCTTTTAATGGCGTCAGCGCAGAACGTAAATGCGGCAAGCGAACCGACGGTGGCAAGGTCTAAATGAAGCATATGGGAACCATCCGTTTCCGGATGGACTACCAGTTCGCTCATCGTGACGGCCGCAGCTCCCCCCTTTGCGCGGAGTTCATAGAAAGCGCGTGTCCGCTCTCCCGGGACACAGTCCCTGTCGATGTCGGTCGCACCGATTGGGGACGCAAACATACGGTTGCGGAATGTGACATTGCCAAGTGTAATTGGCTGGCATAAATGCGGGTATTTTCGTTTCATATCGTTTTTCCTCTCTTCACCAACTGAATTTCATCACTTTTGCATGATTCGCGGGCCGGAACCGGAAACAGCACATTTGACAGAAAAGCAAGCCTGCTCCCTATGAACCTTGCAATCAGTCCAACCAGAACGGCCGCGATGACCGTCCCTTCCCTGACCCCTGAGAGACTGCCTGCAAACAGGAAGGATAGTACTCCGGCGCTAATTGTCATTGACACGTCGAATAAAACCTTCGTCGTGCCAAATTCACGTTTCCAGCGAAAGACAATGGAACGAACAAAGGATTCCCCCGGAAGCATGACAACGTCGGCCAAAATTTCCATATAGACTCCGGCTCCGAGAACCAGGCAGCCCAGAACCAGACAGCCGAATTTAATCCCGTATTTTTCCGGATTCATAAAACCCAGCAGATTCATGGATAAATCGATAAAAATGCCGAATGCAAACGAGACCGGAATCTGGAGAATATGCTCAAATCTGAAATTCTTCCTCAGGATCAAATACTGAAGCCAGATTAAAAGCAGGCTGAACAGCACGGTAAATGTCCCCAGTGACAGGGAAAAGTTCATACTCAGCACATACGGAACCGACGATATGGGAGAAGTCCCCAGATTGGCCTTTGTTACTAAACTAACACCCAGGGAATTTACAAGCAGTCCCAGTATAAAAATAATATAACGCTTTGTCTTTTCCATTTTGTCCACCCTCTTAAAATTGTCCTGTCTTTTCATACCACTATAAAATATCTTTCGG
>CATWBR010000213.1 GCA_958349075.1 uncultured Clostridium sp. | reverse complement strand
TGTTGATATTGTACAAGAAAAGTGAGAAAATTTCAAGCAAAATTCACATTATATACAAATTTTATGCCAATTTGACACAAGAGAATTGAAAATCTTCGGGTTTTATCTTATTTTAGCATCTGCTTTTTTGCCGTCCGCGTTAAACTGTCGAAGTTTAACGCAATAAATCGTTGACAACTTCTCCTTTATGCAATACAATAGGCAATAACGCATAAAACCCATATAAATAGAAGAACGATTCACATCCTGAATTAAGAAAGCGAGACAAAGAAATGATTATTATAATGAAACCGCACGCTTCGGAGGAAGCGGTCAGAAAAGTCACCGGAATGATCGAGTCAAAGGGCCTGACGGCTCATCTATCCAAGGGTGATCAGGTAACTATCATCGGAGTCGTAGGCGATAAGACAAGGCTTACAGGTTCCAATATTGAAATCTCAGACGGCGTAGACAAGGTGGTGAATGTCACCGAATCCTACAAACTGGCCAACAAGAAGTTCCATCCCGAACCCTCCGTTATAAAAGTGCAGAACACCGAGATTGGGCCGGGAACGCTCACGGTTATGGCAGGCCCCTGCGCAATCGAGAGCAGCAGCCAGTTGATGGAAACGGCCTTTGCCGTGAAAAAGGCCGGCGCTACATTCCTCCGCGGAGGCGCCTACAAACCCAGGACCTCTCCCTACTCGTTCCAGGGACTTGAGACGGAGGGCCTTAAATATATGAAGGAAGCCAGGGAAGCCACCGGACTTTCCGTTATCTGTGAGGTCACCAGCAGCCACGCGATTGAATCGGCCGTGCAGTATGTGGATATGCTCCAGATTGGCGCCAGGAATATGCAAAACTTCGAACTGCTCAAAGAAGCGGGAAAAACTTCCCTTCCTATCTTACTGAAACGCGGTTTATCTGCTACAATAGATGAGTGGCTGAATGCCGCAGAATACATTATGTCTGAGGGCAATGAAAATGTGGTCCTCTGCGAGCGCGGAATACGCACTTATGAGACATCCACGAGAAATACGCTGGACTTAAGCGCGATTCCGGTTCTGAGACAGAGAACCCATCTGCCGGTTATCGTGGATCCCAGCCATGCGACGGGCGTCAGGGCCTATGTGGAACCGCTCTCCAAGGCAGCCATTGCCGCCGGGGCGGACGGACTGATGATCGAAGCCCATCCCTGCCCTGAGAAAGCGCTCTCCGATGGGCCGCAGTCTCTCACCTTTGAAGAATTTGACGGCCTGATGAACCGTCTCAGACCGTACGCAGCGCTTTCAGACAGAACATTTTAAACGATTAATACATATGCGGAGGATTTTCTATGACAGATTTGACAGTTGCGTTTATCGGACTCGGCCTGATCGGCGGTTCCATTGCCAAGGGGCTGAAGCGCGGAGCGCCGGATACGAAGATTATGGCATACATGCGCACCAGGGAAAAACTGGAGCAGGCGAAACGTGATGGAATTGTGGATGTAATTCTTAATGGTGTAGATGAACACCTCAGGGAATGCGATATCATTTTTCTATGTACCCCTGTCGAATATAACGCCGATTACCTTAACCGGATCCGCCCCTTCATAAAAGAGGGAGCCATTGTCACTGACGTCGGAAGTACTAAGACGAATATCCATGAGACAGTCTCTGCGCTCGGTATGGAGGAATGTTTCGTCGGCGGCCACCCGATGGCCGGATCCGAAAAAACCGGTTATGAAAGCGCCACCGATCACCTTCTGGAAAATGCCTACTATATTATAACTCCGGCCGGAAAAACCCCGCCCTCCTTTGTGGCGCGAATGACGGAAGTTGCCGAGACAATCGGCGCCATTCCCCTTGTCCTGGATTTCAGCGAACATGACTTTATCGTAGCCGCCATCAGCCATCTGCCTCACCTGATTGCTTCCAGCCTTGTCAATCTGGTTCATGACTGTGACACTGAAAACCAGACAATGAAGCGTTTGGCTGCCGGAGGATTTAAGGACATAACGCGGATTGCCTCCTCCTCCCCGGTCATGTGGGAGCAGATCTGTATGACCAATGATTCTAATATCTCGGTCATCCTCAAACGCTATATTGAATCACTCAACCAAATTCTGGGTGAGGTGGAAGCCAAAAAATCGGGCGCCATCTATCAGCTTTTCGAGTCATCCAGAGACTACAGGAACTCCTTTGCCGATAACTCAAAGGGTTCCATTACACCGGATTACTCTTTCTCCGTTGATGTCGTGGATGAGCCGGGCGCCATCTCCATCATCTCCGCCATTTTAGCGGGCCAGGGGATCAATATTATGAATATCGGAATCAACCACAACCGGGAGCACGGTGAGGGGGCGCTGCGTATTTCCTTCTACGAAGAGGCCTCCATGACTGACGCATGGAACCGTCTGAAAAGTTATAATTATACGCTTTTTCCCGGCTGATGGCAAAGTATCCGCGCAGCCGGACTTATTCTCTTTCTTCTCAGACAGTTGAAAGTTCACAAAACGTTTTTTTCGCCGTTCATGATACTCAATGACGGTTGACACTGAATACTCATTATCACTAAATAATATACAGCAATGAATACGAAACGAGGTTTAACACTATGATATTTTCCAAAGTCCGCCGCTTAACGGGGGAACTGACCGTACCGGGAGACAAATCCATATCCCACAGAAGCATTATGTTCGGCTCACTTGCCGACGGCCTGACGGAGGTCCGCGGTTTTCTTCAGGGAGCGGACTGTCTGTCAACAATTGCCTGTTTCTCCAAAATGGGAATTGAGATTGAGAACAACGGCGGTACCGTCCTGATACATGGTAAGGGCCCCAAAGGCCTCACCGCCCCGGCAGGGGTTCTGGACTGCGGAAACAGCGGTACCACGACCCGGCTGATCTCCGGAATTCTGGCCGCCCAGGATTTCAATGTAACGCTGACCGGAGACGAGTCCATCTTAAAGCGTCCCATGAAACGCATTATGGAACCTCTTTCCATGATGGGAGCACATATTGAAAGCATCTGCAATAACGGCTGTGCCCCTCTCCGGATTACGGGGAGACGGCTTCACGGCATCCACTATATATCCCCTGTTGCCTCCGCCCAGGTAAAATCAGCCGTCTTATTAGCCGGACTTTATGCGGACGGGGAGACACGCGTCACCGAGCCATATGTCTCAAGGAATCATACGGAACTTCTGCTCTCCGCTTACGGAGCCGATGTCCATACGGAAGATACCACAGCCATATTAAGGCCCGGTAATCCCCTGAGCGGACGAAAGCTTACCGTTCCCGGCGATATCTCGTCAGCCGCATTTTTCATCGCTGCCGCCCTGCTGATTCCGGGTTCCGAGATTCTGATCCGCAATGTGGGCGTCAATCCGACCCGCGACGGCATAATCCATGTATGCAGAATGATGAACGGGAACGTCACCCTTCTGAATGAAACAAATGAATCGGGCGAACCAACCGCAGATCTGCTGGTCCGGTCCTCCGCACTGAAAGGCGCTGTCATTGAGGGAAGCATCATACCGACCCTGATCGACGAACTTCCAATGATCGCCGCCATGGCCTGTTTCGCGGAGGGAACCACAGTTATACGGGATGCCGCCGAACTGAAGGTAAAGGAGTCCAACCGGATTGCCGTTATGACGGAAAATCTCCGGTCCATGGGAGCCGACGTTGAGGAAACCGGCGACGGCATGATCATCCGCGGCGGCCGGCCGCTCCACGGAGCTGTTATTGACAGTAAAAAAGACCACCGCATCGCGATGACCTTTGCTGTAACGGCGCTGGCGGCCGAGGGAAAAACTGAGATTCTGAATGCCGATTGTGTAGATATATCCTATCCGGAATTTTATACCGATCTGCACCGCTTGATCAGAGAATAGCGGTTTCTGTTCCTGTTTAACCTGTTCAAGATCCGGAGGAGGTTTTTTGAATGTGGCTTATCTTTGCTCTCTTATCATCCCTCTTTGCCGCCCTGACCTCTGTATTGGCTAAGGCCGGCATAGAAGGAATCAACTCCAACCTGGCCACTGCTATCCGCACTATGGTTGTGGTTTTTATGGCGTGGGGAATGGTTTTTATTACCAATGCCCAGGGCGGGATGGCCGCCATTAGCAGAAAGAGCTGGATTTTCCTGATTCTTTCCGGTCTGGCTACCGGCGCCTCCTGGTTGTGTTACTACAGAGCCCTCCAGCTTGGAGAGGTCTCGAAGGTCGTCCCAATTGATAAATTCAGCACGGTAATCACGGTCCTGCTGGCGTTTATTTTTCTTCATGAACAAATATCGGTAAAGACCGTCATCGGCCTGATTCTGATCACTGCCGGGACATTTATAATGATTCTATAATGAAAAGATGTTCCGGAACATGGAGTACTGCCAGCAAAATTCCCGGGCCGTGGACTTTGCTGAGAGCGCTTATCCGATCCTGCAGCCGTCACGGCCTTCATTTTTCACATCATAGAGCAGATTATCCGCTTTCCGGTATAAGACCTCAAAATCGACTTCATCTTTTCTTAACGCCACGCCAATGCTGGCCGTAATTCCGGAAAGTCCTGGTACGATTTCAATCTTCCTGAATTCATTCCGGATATCTTCAGCCGTTTCCTGCAGTTCCTGTTCTGTTCTTTGCCCCGGCAGAAAGGCGATGAATTCATCACCTCCCAGACGGCCATAGATATTTCCTGAAAAGATCAGTCTCATGCACGCGCCCACCTGGGTCAGCACTTCGTCTCCCACAGAATGCCCATAGTGATCGTTGATCTCTTTAAAATGATCGACATCCACAATCAGCAGCGCTCCGCCTCTCTTCTCTCTGAGCAGTTCCCCGGAAATCACTTCGCGTACTGTGGACGAATTATAAATGCCCGTCATTCCGTCGTTCTGCGCCTTCTTAAGGAGCCGCTCTTTTTCGATTTTTTCCTTTTGGATATCCCAGACCCGTCCGATTGAATAGACCGCCCGTCCCGAATCATCCTTTACCACCTTGGAAGTAACACGGTACCACCGTTTTGGCTCCCTGGCCGATATAATCTGTACGTCCCTGGTCCCTTCTTCTTCCTGCATAATCCAGTGATACAATGTATCTTCACCCGAATTTCCCTGTTTTTCAAGCAGTTGGACTCCGAACTTACTGAAATCGCTAATCACCTCCATAACACCCAGGTTACGCACTCCGTCGCCGGAAAATCTCAAAACATCATCCCGGAAATTATATTCATAAACGCTCTCCCCAACAACCTCTGAAAGCTGCCGGTAACGTCTGTATTCCAGTGCCATTTTCCGATCCATCTCATACCGGTTGCGGATATTTCGTAACAGCACCAGTCCGATTGCTGCCACAAATGCAAATGCGGCTGCCGCAAACGGGCCGGGATTATCCCTGACATACTCTGTAAAAGAAGGTTTCTCCCGGTTAATGGAGCTCTCATAAAATATCCTCTCCTTTTCGGAATCCGGCATATATGCAATCACTTTATTAAGTATATTATGGAGTACCAAATCCGAATCCCTTACTACCCCCAGGCTGATCGGCTGACTGCCGCTTTCCGTCATGACAATAGCCGTGATGTTTTTGTACGTTCTCTTATTGATACAGTATTGAAATGAGTAATTATTAATACGGCAGTAGTCCGCCTCCCCTTCATTGACAGCTTCCATCGCTTCCTCAGGCGAATAGTAGAGCTTTACCTCACCCGCCTCCGGTTCCGTAGAACCGAACGCATCGTAGACTGCCGCTGTCTTACCCTTAAGCTCTCCGGGATCCACTCCCTTATTCACAATCAGTATCTGTGAGACATTCATAGACGGCAGGGTTTGGGTGATTCCAAACTTCTCCGTAACCAGCTTGCTTCCCGGAACGGCCAGAATTAAATCCATCTCTTTACTCAGAACCATCTCGTGATATTCATCCGTATCTTTAACACCGATATATTCAAACTGCAATCCTGTCTCACTCGAAATATAATTCAGGAAATCAACTGCTATTCCCTGTGCCTCTTCCGTCTTCGGGTTAATACTCTGTATCGGAACCTTCCCGTCCAGTACTGCAACCTTTAAAGTTCCTACCTGTTCCAGATAAGTCTCCTCCCTGGTTTCATAGAGCAGATATTCGGATTTCTTATTAAAATATTTCTGATGAAGCCTGGGCATCAAAGTTGGGTCGGCCTCGTTAAGTTCCAACATTCCGGCGTTCAACTCTTTTAAAAGCTCCGTATTTCCCTTTGTCACCGCCATATAAAAAGGCGTCGAGGAAAACCTGGCAACGGCCCTGAATCCTTCGACATCTCCCACCTCGGGCTGCAGTATGACGTCCGCCCTCTTTTCTTTCACGGACAGTTCCGACTCCAAGCCGCTGGCACAGCTTATTATTTCATACTTCTGGTCAATCGATTTCAGGTAACGCTCCATGGCGTCCTGCTGCCTTCCTCCATTCCCAACCACTGCAACTCTCAGGACTTCTCTTTCCGTAAAGCTTTCGGGAGTCATATCCAGATTGCTGTCGGGCACTGTAAGAGCAATCCCCGTCTCTCCGTATGCGCTTCCGGGATAGTCAAAAATAGCCCCGAGGGCGTCATTATAATTCATACCGCCCAGTATATCGATCTCTCCCTTTTGGAGCATATCCAGCGCGACAGAAAGTGAGTCATTCAGAGAACCTCCAATTTCCACAAATTCATACTGCCACTGGGTATACTGTGCCAGTTCCTGAAGGTAGTCATAGGTATAACCCGAATATTGACCCTTCTCATCTTTCATCGTAAAACCATTCTGAATCGGATATCCCACCCGCACAACCCGTCTCTCTTTTGCCTCGGACGGTGTGGTCATGCACATAAGCATCCATATAACCGCAAGCCCTATTAAAAAGCCTCTTCCCGCTTTAGCTGATTTCATAGCTCTCCCTCACAGCCACATGATCCCGGCCGAAAGCAGTCATCTCCTTGCAACTGGCTGCCTCCGTAAGGCCCTGTAGTTTTGCGTCACTGCTTTACAGCAGTTTTGCCTTCATATAATTAGATAGATTGTATCATGGGAAGTCTAAAAAGTCCATTGAAATTCGGCCGTAAAATGTAGATATATGGCGGCTGTATTAAGAGGCCGGAGCGCTCCGGGAGGGACTGAACCCGGGCAGGGCGAGGGAAAGGGAAGTCTTCAGTCCCAAGGAAAGTTTATTGCCAGTTGGGGGCGTGAAGCATGATTTTCATGAGACACACATCATCGCCCATCTTTATACTTTTCAGTAATTCCACATCGGCTTTGCAGGCAAATGCCCGCTCGAAGAGAACTTTGCTGTAACCGGTCGTACACTGGCACCATGTGTTTGTCTCCAGTTTTTCCACCTCCGCCATCATAGGACAGGGACAGAAATGAAATTGAAGAAACAGGTCCCCGTCCTTAGAAAAAAGACCGGCAGCCCTGGCTTTCTCTGAGCCTGCAAATTCTTCGATATTTGATGAGGCTGACTTCAGTTCCTTTACCAGTGCAAGTTTTTCATCTATCCCGTAACCGCACTGACAGTTCATTCTTATTTTCTTTATGGCGGCAGGTTCAAATTTGCTTTCCAGGCGGTGCATTGCAGACTTCACCCAATCCGGATCCTTTTCTGCATTTGCCGGATGTTCCTTACCGTATACC
>CATWBR010000212.1 GCA_958349075.1 uncultured Clostridium sp. | reverse complement strand
AAATCATCCAGTATCAAATCAGTAAAAAGACATTGTGAAATCATCGGTATTCCACCATTTCTGCAGCACTCAGCTCCAATTTCATCCCAAGTTCAGATGCAAGTGGTGGCCGCGACAAGTGTCCTCCCCCCCTTGAGCAAGAGGAACCCCAGCGGGCCGCAGGCCAGGGGCCGGGCGACAACCTTCGCAGAGTCTTCAGTCCCGCCGATCCTCTCCTCGGGGAAGAAGGCAGAATCAATTGCGCAGGGGACATTGGAGTCCATCAGTGTTTAACGAGGTATTTTCGAGTTTAGCACTGTTATGCACTCCACCGAGTGCAAACGGTCCCCGGAGTAATTCATTCTGCCGGATTCCCCCTCACGACAACCTATCCCCGGGACTGAAGACTCATACCAATCCCTTTACCACCCCGGCCCCTGTCCCTGTCCTGCCGGCAGCGTCCTCACCCGCTCAACTAAATCCCACAATTTCTTTCATTCTCTTGAGAATTCTTCCCACCGGTGTTATAATTCTTCCAATTACAGTAAAAAAGTTTACAGGGATAAAAAGAAAAAGTACGCCGGAAGCGGTGTGCAGGGAAACAGAGGTTTGAGATGGAAAAGAAGCACATGTTCAGCAACAGGGATTTGCGGAAATTACTGGTACCGCTGGTAGTGGAACAGATATTGAATTCACTGATGGGAACGGCAGACAGTATCATGGTCAGCAACGTGGGATCGGCGGCAATATCGGCAGTCTCACTTGTGGACTCGATCAATATACTGGTCATCCAGGCATTTTATGCGCTCGCCGCGGGAGGAACCATTATCTGTTCGCAGTATATCGGCCAGGAAGATCATAAGAACGCCAACCGCTCGGCGAAACAGCTTGTGTTCGTCGTCACCGCGATTTCCATCGCAGTCACCCTGCTCTGCCTGGTTTTCCGCTTTCCTCTGCTAAAACTGATATTTGGGCAGGTGGAACCGGCTGTCATGAGCGCGGCACAGATCTATTTCTTCTTTACAACACTGTCCTTCCCGTTTATCGCCCTCTATGACGCCGGATCGTCGGTATACAGGGCGCAGGGGAATACAAAGCTTCCCATGACAATTGCAATTGTCTCCAATGGGCTTAACATCTGCGGGAACGCCATCCTGATCTGGGGATTTGGCCTGGGAGTAGCCGGAGCGGCTATTGCAACCCTGGGTTCACGCGTTATCTCGGCCGTTGCCGTCTTTATTTTCCTGAGGAAAAAAGATCAGATGCTGGTCATCCGGGATTATTTTAAGATACGTCCTGATTTGAAAAAAATAAAAATGATTCTGGCCGTAGGAGTTCCGAACGGCATTGAAAACGCCATGTTCCAGTTTGGAAAGCTGGCGATCCAGTCCACGGTATCAACGCTTGGCACGGTTGCGATTGCGGCCCAGGCCATGACCAATATCCTGGAGAATTTAAACGGCATTGCGGCCATCGGCATCGGCATCGGCCTGATGACCGTGGTGGGACAGTGTATGGGCGCCGGTAGAAAAGATGAGGCCGTCTATTATATCAAGAAGCTAACGGGTCTGGCTGAGATAGTGATTATCATTAGCTGCCTCGCCGTTTTCGCACTGACAAAACCAATTACATTTCTGGGTGGGATGGAAAAGGAAAGCGCAGATATGTGCTTCTATATGGTGGGCTGGATTACTCTGGTGAAGCCCTTTTTCTGGACCCTTGCGTTTATCCCGGCCTATGGACTGCGGGCGGCAGGTGACGTGAAGTTTTCCATGGCCACCTCCTGTGTCACGATGTGGGTCTTCAGGGTGAGCCTGTGCATTATCCTGTGCAGGCAGTTTGGATTCGGACCGATGGCTGTGTGGATTGGAATGTTTACGGACTGGACAATACGCGGCATCATTTTTTCGTGGAGATTTTTCAGTAAAAAGTGGATGTACCACAAAGTGGTTTAATGATACATAAGCGGGTTTAGGAGTAACGATTCAGGAAACCTTGAAGGAACCGGCTCGTTACCATTTCATAAAACAATAAGAATGGGGAAGGAAAATCGGAGGATAAGGGAAATGGAAGTGGGGGGAAATGTATATGGAGAAGCAGGACTGCTGCACCCTGGAGACAGGGTGGGACTTGCCTGCTGTTCTAACGGACTGTCGGAGGGCGACAAAACATCTGTGGAGCTGCTGAAAGAGAAACTGGCGCTCATGGGGCTGGAAGCGGTGGAAAGCCCGTTCTTATATAGAGGGGAGACCGCATTCAGCGGTACCGGACGGGAGCGGGCTCATGCCCTGATGGATTTTTACAGGGATGAAACGGTAAAAGCTGTGTTCGACATATCGGGCGGCGACATGGCCAATGAGATTTTAGATGAGCTGGATTTTAAAATGATCAGCGCTTCCGATAAGATTTTTTACGGATACAGCGACCTGACGACGGTTATTAACGCTATTTATACCAGGACAGGAAAAAAGTCGGGTCTTTACCAGTTGAGAAACCTGGTGGGAAGCTGTGGTGGGAAACAGGCCCTCGAATTCCGCGAAACCATGATGGAGGGAGGGAAATCCCTGAAACACTTCAAATGCAGTTTCCTGAGGGGAAGCAGAATGGAGGGAACGGTGACCGGCGGCAATATCAGATGCTTTCTAAAGCTTGCTGGAACGGTTTTCTGGCCCGACCTTAAAGGAAAAATCCTGTTTTTAGAGTGTAACGGCGGGCAGGTGCCCCAGGTGGTGACTTATTTCAGCCAGTTAAAGCAGATGGGAGTCTTTAACCAGGTGTCGGGAATCTTACTGGGAACATTTACCGCAATGGAAAATAAGAGGCTCGTGCCAGCTGCGGAAGAGCTCTTATTGAATGTAATCCGTCCGGAACTGCCCGTTGCCAGGACTTCCGGAATCGGTCATGGGGATGATTCGAGATGTCTTATGATAGGCGAACATATGAGAATCCAGAAGGGATGCGGCCCGACGTAATAACCTCAAGTTTTGACTGATATGATGGAAGTGTATTGTGGGAGCTGGGTTTTTGCTTGATATCCGGGTGGCAAAATGGTATAATGGCGGCATTACGGTATTGGACTGAGCGAAAAAGCTGAGAAAAATCCTTTGAGAATTTGGGAGGAAGATAGCATGTTGAATTATAAAAAATATAAAAGAGTTCCGGTGATTAATTTCCCCGAGAGGGAATGGCCAAATAAAGAAGTTGAGAAGGCGCCCGTCTGGTGCAGTGTGGATCTGCGCGACGGAAACCAGGCTCTGATTGAACCGATGGTGGTGGAAGAGAAGATCGAGCTGTTCAACCTTCTTGTCAGAATGGGATTTAAGGAGATCGAGATTGGATTTCCGGCGGCATCCCAGATAGAGTTTGACTTTTTAAGACAGCTTGTCGAGAGGAGACTGATCCCGGACGATGTGGTGGTTCAGGTTCTGACCCAGTGCCGCGAGCATCTGATCAGACGTACATTTGAATCAATCAGGGGAATTAAGAAAGCGATTGTACATATCTACAACTCTACGTCCACACTTCAAAGAGAGGTGGTATTTCATAAAGACCGCGACGAGATCCGTGAGATTGCCATTGAAGGAACGAGACTGGTCAAGAAATATATGCAGGCCTTTGACGGCGAGGTGATTCTGGAGTATTCACCGGAGAGTTTTACCGGCACGGAGCTGGATTTTGCCCTTGATATCTGTACGGCGGTACAGGAGGAATGGGGACCGACGCCGGAGAATAAGATGATCATCAATCTGCCCGCCACGGTTGAGATGACAACACCAAATGTCTATGCAGATCAGATTGAATGGATGAATAAGCATTTTAAAAACCGCGACAGTATTATTCTGAGCGTTCACCCGCACAACGACAGGGGAACCGGTATTGCGGCCGCAGAGCTGGCGCTTCTGGCCGGAGCGGAACGTATCGAGGGAACTCTTCTCGGAAACGGAGAGAGAACCGGTAATGTGGACATTCTGAATATTGCATACAATATGTTCTCCCATGGAATCAATCCAAAGCTTGAGATTGAAAACATAAAAGAGATTACGGAAATTTGCGAGCGCTGCACAAAGATGCCGGTCGATCCGAGACATCCCTATGCGGGCAAGCTGGTCTTCACGGCATTTTCCGGCTCTCACCAGGATGCCATCAACAAGGGAATGCAGGCACTCGGAAGAAGAACGGACGGAATCTGGGAAGTTCCTTATCTTCCTATCGATCCGGGCGATATCGGCCGCGAATACGAGCCTGTCGTGCGCATCAACAGCCAGTCCGGCAAGGGCGGGGTTGCCTTTGTCATGGACAGCTTTTACGGTTTCCGCCTTCCCAAGGGGATGCACAAGGAATTTGCCGATATCATCCAGGGTATTGCGGAGAAACAGGGCGAGGTGGCTCCGGAGCAGATTATGGACGAGTTCAGCAACAATTACCTGAACCGCAAAGAACCGATGCATTTCAGGAAATGCCAGATTACGGACAAAGAGTACGAGGGCGGCGGATTTGCTACGGTTGCCCATCTTACCTATACGGATCACGGCGAAGAACGCATTGTTGACGGCATAGGAAACGGTCCTATCGATGCAATCCAGAGAGGACTTGAGGATGCCATGGGAATCCAGATACGCGTACTGGATTACGACGAGCATGCACTCCGTTCCGGTTCAGGCGCCCAGGCTGCCTCCTATATCCATCTGATGAATGTGGAGACAGGGGAGACAACATACGGAGTCGGCATCAGTTCCAACATTACGAGAGCTTCTATCCGCGGTATCTTCAGTGCGGTGAACAGGCTGTTTTACTAGTAAAAACGGTAATTCGGAAATTTGGGAAACAGTAACTGAACAGTCAGATGATAATCAATTAGTCATTAATAAACCAGTCATTAATAAACCAGGGGTTAATCAATCTGGATGGTTTTATAACAGAAGTTAACAATGAAAAGCACGCTTCGCGAACTTTTCATTGCCACTCAATAAGACAGGCGGTATACTGTGCCGGAGCAGTGTACCGCCTGTTATAATATTTATGCGATAGGTTTTTCTTCTACCGTGCTTACAATTCCACTTTCCACATCGATGAAAAACGGCATCCCTGGCGTAGAATCTTCATATGTGCCCAGATAGCGTACGAATTTTTCTTTGTCCGTAGTCTCGATGAAAAGTTCGTTCAAAACGTCGGAAGATACAAAGTCACGTCCCCAGTCGATGAAACGGTATACGGTTTTATCGGTTAAATTCAGAACCGTCTGCGATTGGTTTGGATTGTAAATATAGTATCCATCCGGCATATCATGTTCCGACAGATTTAGTTCGCGGACCCTTTCCGTATCTTCCGGCGTTACCCATTCTGCCATATCCACATAGAGCTTGTCCCCATCCAGCCGTTTTATAAAAGCACAGATAGAACCAGAAACCTCGTGCATTTCTACGGAGCGGAAGATGTGCCATTCTTCATCCTCCGATAAGACCATAATCATGCCGTCACTGAAATTCCGGGTATATGGATTACCAATACAGCCGAAATTGGACTGTCCTTCGGTAACGGGGGTTTCGTCCGGTTTCAGGGAGGATGTGATATGGCCGTCCACACTTCCGGCATCGCCCATAGGGCCGGTCTCAGAAGTGCCGTAATAGAGTTTACCGCCAGTCATAAGAAGGCGGCTGTTAAATTCGTCTTTGGTATCGGCGCTGCCCGTACGTTCGTTTTTTATACCGGTAGAATCTGCACCACTGTTATCTGTACTAATTGTACTATTATCTGTACCGGCACCGTTTGTGCCGGCAGTTTCCGTACTATTGGTAAGCAGGCTGTCTTCCGTATCGGTAAAAGATACGGTGATAAACAGGACACGTTCATACCCGCGTTCCCGCAGCTCGGTCAGATTATAGTAATCCGTGACTCCGGCGTTTGCAATGGAGTCAGACTGGGTGCTTGCCACCATGGCAAGGGACACCGGTTCATTATACTGGAACGAAGAAAGAGTCCCAAGGTGGCTTGTGATACTGGAT
Source organism: uncultured Clostridium sp. (assembly GCA_958349075.1). Classification (GTDB taxonomy): domain Bacteria; phylum Bacillota; class Clostridia; order Lachnospirales; family Lachnospiraceae; genus Otoolea. The sequence goes on along the minus strand of CATWBR010000212.1, from coordinate 1,700 downwards.
TTGTAGCCGGAAGTGGTATCTATCAGGTAGGAGTATCTGCCGCCGTCCCAGGATACTGTAATCTCGTCCGGATCCATGAGAACAGAAAATTTTCCTTCCTGTGGGGCCGGGCCGCCTGCACCCGCAATGCTGGTGAGTGTTCCGTCTTTGAATTCTTCGATATTGAAAAGAAGTTCCTTCATTTCTCCGCCTGCTTTGTATTCAAAAATCCAACTGTTGGAATGTGTGTCCAGCAGGGAGACAAGTTCCTGTTCTTCACTTGTGAGAGTCAGTTCGCTGATTACCATTGAAGAGGAGGCCGGACTGGGAGAAGAACTGCCTCCGCAGGCCGTCAATATTATTCCGGCAGCCAGCAGAACGGCGGCCGGAATAACAGACGGAGACAGAAATGAGACCGGGTTATAACGGGAAAAGCCATGGATGTTTATCATATTTGCTCCTTTCTGAAGCCGTTTCCATTATTTTACCATATCAGATTCAGCGGTGCTTTACTTTTTTATTGCAAAATCCTGAAGTATCCTGCTGCAGGAGTGTTTGATTATTTTTAAAATTTTGCTTGCAAATCATTTTTAATGGAATTATCCTTATTTCAAGGATATCCTTTATAACTTAAAGGAGGAAAATGGTTTAATGAATCAGGAAAAAATCAAAAAGTTAGCAAATATCATTAACAGCGGTTACGATAATATCGCGGGTATTATGGTACAAAAAAATGGAGTGAATTTATATGAGAGATATTTTAACGGCTATACCGCGGATAATGCGTTTCATGTGTATTCGGTGACGAAAAGCATTTTTTCCGCGCTGGTGGGTATTGCTGTTGATAAGGGCTATATTAAAAGTATTAATCAGAGCGTAATGGATTTTTTCCCGGATTATAAGGTTAAAGCGGGGGAGAGGGCAATATACGATGTGACAATTAAACATCTGCTTACCATGACTGCGCCGTATAAAACAGCAATGGAGCCGTATGAGGAGTTTTTCTCAAGCGGGAACTGGGTGGAATTCGCCCTTGATTTATTGGGCGGTGAGAAGCCGGCGGGAGAATTTATGTATTCCCCTATTGTCGGCACGCATATTTTATCCGGCATCCTGGCAGTGGCAACGGGGCGGCCGATCCTTGACTTTGCAATGGAAAATCTGTTTACACCTCTGGGAATTGAGGTCAAGGAAAATGTGGTGCTGGCGACCAAAGAAGAGCACATAGCATTTGGAATGAGAAATACACATACCCGCGGGTGGGTTGTCGATCCACAGGGTCTTAATACGGCCAGTTGGGGTCTTACGCTTACGCTCACGGATATGGGAAAGATAGGCCGCCTGTACCTGGACGGAGGGGTAAAAGACGGAAAACAGATTATCCCGGCCGGCTGGATCCGGGAGAGCACCAGGGAACAGAGCCGGTGGAATGAACTGTCATACGGATATTTGTGGTGGATTATTAATAATCAGGATCCTATTTATGCAGCACTGGGAGACGGAGGAAATGCGCTTTATATCAATGAAAAGAACAAAATGGTTGTGGCGATTGCCTCTCTCTTCGGTCCGGAGGTAAAGGATCGGATAGAATTTATTACGGGGGTAATCGAGCCGATGTTTGGCGGAGAATAAGGAGAAAAAGCCGGGGCTATGACAAAAATATTGTAATTTGTAAATTTACTCCGCATAAATGTATTTAATTACTCTGGATTGTTGACAAT
>CATWBR010000211.1 GCA_958349075.1 uncultured Clostridium sp. | reverse complement strand
ACCGTTTACGATCGTAATGCCGCCGCCAAACATTACGGGACAGCTCCATATGGGGCACGCCCTGGACAATACAATGCAGGATATCTTAATCCGCTATAAGAGAATGCAGGGATATGAGGCATTATGGCAGCCGGGAACCGACCACGCGGCAATTGCCACAGAAGTTAAGGTGATCGACAAGCTGAAAAGCGAAGGCATTGACAAACACGATCTGGGCCGTGACAAATTCCTGGAGAAAGCATGGGAGTGGAAAGAGGAGTACGGAAGCCGTATTGTAAACCAGCTCCATAAATTAGGTTCCTCCGCCGATTGGGACAGGGAACGCTTCACCATGGACGAGGGCTGCTCCGACGCAGTTCTTCAGGTATTTACAAAACTTTATGAAAAAGGATATATCTATAAAGGTTCCAGAATCATCAACTGGTGTCCGGTCTGCCAGACTTCTATTTCCGATGCAGAGGTAGAGCATGAGGAGCAGGACGGTTTCTTCTGGCATATCAATTATCCGATTGTGGGCGAAGAGGGCCGTTTTGTAGAGATCGCCACCACACGTCCTGAGACGATGCTGGGTGACACGGCGGTAGCCGTAAACCCGGAAGATGAGAGATATAAAGATCTGATTGGCAGGATGCTTAAGCTGCCTCTGACCGACCGTGAAATCCCGGTTGTTGCGGACGAGTATGTTGATAAGGAATTTGGTACCGGCTGTGTAAAGATTACGCCGGCACATGACCCTAACGACTTCGAGGTGGGAAAACGCCATAATCTGGAGGAAATCTGCATCATGAATGATGATGCTACGATCAGTGCGCCGGGCAAATATAAGGGCATGGAGCGCTACGCGGCCAGAAAGGCAATCGTAGCCGACCTTGAGGAGCAGGGACTTCTTGTAAAAGTGGTTCCACATTCCCACAATGTCGGAACCCACGACCGCTGCGGCACAACGGTTGAGCCAATGGTGAAACCGCAGTGGTTTGTGAAGATGGATGAAATGGCAAAACCGGCGATTGAGGCACTGCAGTCCGGACGCCTCAAATTTGTTCCGGAGAGTTTTGGAAAGACATACCTCCACTGGCTTGAAGGGATCCGCGACTGGTGTATTTCCAGACAGTTGTGGTGGGGACACAGAATCCCTGCTTATTACTGTGAGGAATGCGGTGAGATGGTGGTGGCAAAGGAAGCGCCGCATGCCTGCCCAAAATGCGGCAGCACCCGTCTCCATCAGGATGAAGATACGCTCGACACCTGGTTCTCCTCGGCGCTCTGGCCGTTCTCAACTCTGGGCTGGCCGGAGAAGACGCCGGAATACGAGTACTTTTATCCGACAGATGTGCTGGTAACGGGATATGATATTATCTTCTTCTGGGTTATCCGTATGGTATTTTCAGGAATTGAGCAGACGGGAAAAGAGCCGTTCCACACCGTACTGATTCACGGCCTGGTGAGGGATTCACAGGGACGCAAAATGAGCAAATCCCTCGGAAACGGCATTGATCCGCTGGAGGTAATCGAGAAATACGGAGCCGACGCCCTTCGTATGACCCTGATGACAGGTAATGCGCCGGGCAATGATATGCGTTTCTATTGGGAGAAAGTGGAGGCAAGCCGTAACTTCGCAAATAAGATATGGAATGCGACGCGTTTCATTATGATGAATATTGAAAAAGCCCCGGCGGCCGATGTGAATTTAAGTGACCTTACGATGGCAGACCGCTGGATTCTGTCAAAGGTAAACACCCTTTCTAAGGATGTCACCGAAAACATGGATAAATATGAGCTTGGGATAGCGCTCCAGAAGGTTTACGATTTTGTTTGGGAAGAATTCTGCGACTGGTATATTGAGATGGTAAAACCAAGACTCTGGGATGACAATGATACGACAAAGGCAGCCGCGCTGTGGACGCTCAAGACGGTATTAATTAATTCCCTGAAACTGCTTCATCCGTATATGCCGTTTGTCACAGAAGAGATTTTCTGCAATCTCCAGGATGAGGAACCGTCCATTATGATTTCTTCCTGGCCGGTTTACAAAGAGGAATGGAATTTTGCCGGTGAAGAGAAGGCGGTGGAGGTAATCAAGGAAGCAGTCCGTGCAATCAGAAATGTACGTACTTCCATGAACGTTCCGCCGAGCAAAAAGGCAAAGGTATACGTTGTGTCCGACAGCGACGAGATTCTGGGGATTTTTGAACACAGCCGTGTATTCTTTGCAACACTCGGATATGCGGGTGAGGTAGTCCTAAAGAAGGATAAGACGGGAATCGCGGATGACGCGGTATCGGCTGTGACGGCTCAGGCCACGATTTATATGCCTTTCACAGAACTTGTGGATCTGGATAAGGAAATTGAAAGGCTGGAAAAAGAGGAAGAAAAACTCGGGAAAGAGCTGGCGCGCGTTACCGGAATGCTGAATAACGAAAAGTTTGTCAGCAAAGCCCCGGAGGCAAAGATTGCCGAGGAACGTGAGAAGCTTGAAAAGTATACGCAGATGATGAACCAGGTGAAGGAAAGACTGGGACAGCTCAGAAAATAAAAAGGTATAAGAAAAGGCTCCGGAGCGGAGGATGTGGAATAATTCCCATCTGACGGTCCGGAGCCTTTTCTGCGGATTGGCAGTGAAAGTTGCTGCCTTCCGGCCGAAATGAATTTTCAAACGCGCTCTAGCTGGAAGTGCTTTTTTTAGGTGAAGTTTCCTGTGTGTCCTTGTTCTCCGGCGGTGAACAGAGTTCCTCATGCGCACCTATAGTAGCCAGGGTATCTCCCAATTGAGAGAAAAGGGCGGCGTACAGGGCAATTTCTTCCGAAGTTTTACCCTGAGCGATATTGCAGGCCAGGGCAGTTATAGTCATGGCAAATTCACAAGATTGCATAAATGACACCTCACATCAGGATATGAATGCGTGGGAAAAAATAGAATATGCCGGTCAACTTTTGTGATATACTAGCAATAACAGTACGACAGAAAATGACAATTTTCAAACAACGAAGGAGAAATGAAAATGTACATAGCAGATCTTCATATCCACTCCCGCTACTCAAGAGCCACCAGCCATGACTGCACGCCGGAAGCGTTGGAGCTGTGGGCGAGAAAGAAGGGAATCCGGCTTTTAGGAACCGGAGATTTCACGCACCCGGCCTGGCGGGAGGAATCAAAAGAAAAGCTGATCCCGGCGGAGGAAGGGCTGTATACATTAAAAAAGGAATACAGGATTCATGATAAAAGTGCGGATGATTCACGGGAGGTCAGGTTCGTTGTGACGGGGGAGATCAGCTCGATCTATAAGCAGGGGGAGCGGGTGAGGAAGGTGCACAGCCTTCTGCTCATGCCGAACCTGGAGGCGGCAGGGCTCTTGTCTGCGAAGCTTGAACAAATCGGAAATATCCATTCCGACGGACGTCCAATCCTTGGACTTTCCTGTCATGATCTTCTGGAAATTATGCTGGAGACGTGTCCGGATGCGGTTTATGTACCGGCCCATATCTGGACGCCTCATTTTTCATTATTCGGGGCGTTTTCCGGCTTTGACAGGATAGAAGAATGCTTTGGAGACCTGACGCCCCATATTCATGCACTGGAGACCGGTCTGTCTTCCGATCCGCCGATGAACTGGCGCCTCTCAGCGCTTGATTCTTACCAGCTTATATCTAACTCGGATGCCCACTCGCCGTCAAAACTGGGAAGAGAGGCAAATCTGCTGGATACAGAACTTAACTATCCTTCATTAGTGAAGGCGATTGAGACAGGCGAAGGCCTTCGGGGAACGATTGAATTCTTTCCCGAGGAAGGCAAATACCATCTGGACGGGCATCGGAAATGCCACCTGTGCTTAAGCCCGGCAGTGACGGTTAAGTATGGGGGAAAATGCCCGGTGTGCGGGAGAAAACTGACCATCGGCGTCTCACACAGGGTGGAGGAGCTGGCTGACCGGGCGGAGGGCTATGTGCGGCCGGACGGGAAAGTTTTTGAGAGCCTGGTGCCCCTGCCCGAGGTAATAGCGGCATCCACAGGAAGAACAGCCGCCAGTGTCAAGGTGCAGAGACAGTATCAGGAGATGCTTGCAAAACTGGGAAATGAGTTTTCCATCTTAAGGGATGTCCCGGAGGAGGATATCAAATTGGCGGCAGGAACCATGATTGCCGAGGGAATCCGCCGTTTGCGCCGGGGAAGTGTCTTACGCAATCCAGGGTTTGACGGAGAGTATGGAACGATCCAACTGTTCGAACCGTGGGAACTGGAAAATGTGGACGGGCAGATCAGTTTATTTCTGCCGTCCCGGGAAAGCTTAGCTGCAGCAGTTGGGGACTTGAAAGAGAAGAGGACAACAGACGGATCCGTAACAAATGAGATGGCGGCAGGTGAGACGGCAGCGGCGGCTGAATGGGATTGTTTGGAATCTCTAAATGCAAAGCAGAGAGAAGCCGCAGTCATACCGGCCCGCGCCATTGCGGTTACGGCTGGTCCGGGAACCGGAAAGACAGGAACCCTGACGGCCAGAATCGGTTATCTTTTGAAAGAGCGCGGTGTAAAACCATCCGAGATTACGGCGGTTACATTTACCAATAAGGCGGCAGCGGAGCTGAGGGGACGTCTGGAAAAACAGGCCGGAGGAAAAAGAATTACCCAACGGCTGAATGTGGGAACATTTCATGCCCTCTGTCTGGAACTTCTGAAAAAACAGGGCTTTGACCGTATCACGGCCCCGCCGGAAATGCTTTTAGAGACAGCGTCGGATATTGTAAAAGAATATGGTTTAAACATCAAGCCGGCCGATTTTTTAAGACAGATATCCTTGAAAAAATCGCGAATGGAACTAAGCGGTTTATCCGGCAAAGCAATGGCGTACTCCCCGGCCGAAGGAACGGAGAATCCCTCAGCGGAAAACAGAAGTGAAGATTCCTTTAATAAAGCAGTACAGGAATACCAGAAGCGTCTGACATCGGAAGGAGCATGCGATTTTGACGATCTGCTCCTTGAGACTCTGAAAGTTCTGACAGCAGAGCAACACACGGAAATTCGGACACCGCGTTTTAAGTATCGCCTGGTGGATGAGTTCCAGGATGTCACTCCGGTCCAGTTTGAACTGATTAGAGCATGGAATCGGGACGGCAGGGAACTTTTCGTAATCGGAGATCCGGATCAGTCCATCTATGGATTTAGGGGGACGGATTCGGCCTGCTTCGAATCTTTGAAAAAAGAAAATCCTTCTCTAATTAATATTGTTTTGAATGAGAATTACCGCTCTGTCCCGGCCGTTCTGGAAGGGGCACAGGCCGTTATTTCGGAAAATCCCGGGCCGAAAAGAAATTTTGTGCCTGTATGCGGGGAGGGAGCCAGGATTCGTCTTGTCACAGCGGAAAGTGCGATGTCCGAGGCTATTTTTACTGCGAAGGAGATAAACCGTCTTGTCGGTGGAATTGATATGCTGGATGCCCAGGAAAAAAGGATATCGGGACGCCTTACCGGTTTTTCCGATATAGCGGTCCTTTATCGGACGCATCGCCAGGCGGCGCTTCTTGAGAAGTGCCTGCGAAAGGAAGGAATTCCGTATCAGGTAGCGGGGAGGGACGAGTTTCTGACGGATCCTGCCGTCAGGGGCAGTATCTGTTTTTTCAGAAGCCTGTTAAATCCGCAAGATCGGTTTTCGGCCGGACTCAGCCGCCGCCTTTTGTGGAAAGAACTGGGAGATAGGGAGCGGGAAGAGAGATTTTCCAAAGAAGCAGAATACTACCTTCCCCTTGTGGCAAAGGGAAAACCTTCGGATATCCTGGAACAGTGGAATGGCAGCATTGCCGGGGCTGACGGCCGGGAGAAGAGCCGGAGTGCCGGTAACACGGGCAGCCGGAATTCGGAAGGGGATACAGCAGGCAGTCAGAACATGGTAAAATTATGGAAGCTGTCATTTATGTATCATAATATGAGGGACTTTTTGGATGCGCTGGTCTTTGGCACGGAGGGTGAACTGATCCGTCCGGGGGAAAAGCAGTACCGGTCTGATGCAGTCACACTGATGTCTCTTCATGCTTCAAAAGGGCTGGAATTTCCGGCAGTAATTCTCTGCGGGGTAAGAAAGGGACTGATTCCACTGGAAAGGCAGCCGGCGGGAAAAACGGATGAGACAGATAAAGAGGAAGAACGCCGCCTTTTTTACGTAGGAATGACCAGGGCAAAAGAACAACTGGTTTTGGTGACAGGAAAGGAGCAGTCGGAGTTTTTGAATGTCCTGCCGGATTCCTGTCTGGAGCGGGAGGAGGCCGGGGCAGCGAAAAGGGCGGAATCTGGTTTCGGGCAGCAGCTCAGTCTGTTTGACTGGATAAAAGAGAAATAATCTTTTCCTCCCCCCGGATGCAGAACCGAGTGAGGCGGACCTGAAACTTCAGGAGGAAGGGAAACTTGCGATTAGCTACGGAAGCCAGACGGAGGAGAGGGAAGTGTTCAGACATGTAGGCTGGACCCGGGACGGTGTGGAATATCTGCTGTCCACCTTCGAGGATACAAGTCTGGATGAGATGATTGGGATGGCGAAGGCATATATAGACGGAAAATAGAAGAGAGACGAAGATGGTTATAACGTGAATAAGCCGCCGTCCGGATCGCCGCAAAACGATTCGGACGGCGGCTTATTTCCGGCAGGCTTATGGCTGAACCTGAGAAATGTAAGCGCCGTACCCCTCAGCTTCCATGTCGTTTTTAGGAATAAAACGGAGAGAAGCGCTGTTGATACAATAGCGGAGCCCGCCCGTCTCCAGGGGGCCGTCGGGAAATACATGACCCAGATGGGAATCCCCTTCCCGGCTGCGTATCTCCACGCGTTTCATACCGTGGCTGCTATCCGAGAGTTCCGTAAACGCCGCCGCATCGACCGGTTTTGTAAAACTTGGCCAGCCGCAGCCGGAATCAAATTTATCGGAGGAGACGAAAAGCGGTTCCCCGGTGACAATATCCACGTAAAGGCCCGGTTCATGATTGTCATAGTATTGTCCTGTGAACGGCCTCTCTGTGGCAGAATTCCGGGTCACTTCGTATTGTTCCCCGGTCAGCTTTTCTTTCAGTGCTTCTTCCGAAAGACGGGTTCTTACTCTGCCGTCGGAGCCTACGGTCAAATCGTCAAGCGTATTGAAATGGATATGGCAATATCCGTTTGGATTTACTTTCAGGTAGTCCTGATGATAACTTTCGGCGGGATAGAAACTATTCAGCGGAGCCAGTTCTACGGCCATAGGGGAAGGGAGTCCTTTTTGCACGGTGTCCATAACGGTCCGCAGGGTTACGGTATCCTTCTCATCGGTATAGAAAATGCCTGTCCTGTACTGGCTTCCCCTGTCATTTCCCTGCCGGTTCAGACTGAGCGGGTCGATAATTCTGAAGTACTGTTCTGTCAGGATGCGGAGCGTGACAATGTCGGGATCATACCGGACAAGTACCGTTTCCGCAAACCCTGTCGTGCCGGAGCAGACATCCTCATAGGAGGGATTTGTGCCATAGCCGTTGGCATAACCGGAAATACAGTCGCGGACGCCGGGAATACGGGAAAAATATTCTTCCACGCCCCAAAAACAGCCGCCTGCAAAGTAGATTTCCCTGAGATTTTTGTTTTGTTCTGAATTCATGAGGAGAACCTCGCTTTCTTTTCGATATCGATTCTATTTTAATAATAGAATACCCATTTTATTTGTTACTATTTTAAATAATAT
>CATWBR010000210.1 GCA_958349075.1 uncultured Clostridium sp. | reverse complement strand
GTAAGAAATAGAGCAGTAACTGAAATATACCGGCCGCAATCCACCGGCCCCAACTAAATCACTTATGGAGGTAACCCAATGTCACACCCACATATTACATATTATATGAACAAATTACGCGAAAGGAATCTGAAAAAGCTTGCTCTTCTTTTCAGTGCCTCTCTTTCCCTCGCCCTGCTGGCTTCGGTGCCCGTTGCCCTGAACTGTGCGCGGGCGGCGGAGGAGACGCTTTCCGGCGAGTTGGCGCCGCAGATTCTCCGTTTTCATGTGCTGGCCAACAGCAACAGTGAAGAGGATCAGAATCTAAAATTAGAGGTAAAACAGCTTCTCATCGATACCATGTACGAGGATTTGGAAAATGAGGAACTCTCCAAGAAGGAACTAATTTCTTATATAAATGAGCATAAAACCGAGCTGGAAAATACCGCCGAATCCTATATGTTCTCCAAAGGGTTTAATTATTCTGCGGACATACGGATCGAACAGTGCTATTTCCCAACCAAAATCTACGGGGACGTCACATTTCCCTGCGGGACATACGACGCTGTCCGCGTGCTCCTGGGAAACGGCAGCGGGAAAAACTGGTGGTGCGTCCTCTATCCGCCGCTATGCTTTTCACAGACTTCCGTTTGCGAGGTGCCCGACTCTTCAAAAGAAGAGCTTAAAAATCTGCTGGCTGAAAATGACTACCGCGATCTGATGAAACACCGCCGCGTGGTCTTCGGGGAGACGAAAGCCACTCCAGGCCAAAAAGCTCAGACAGAAGCAGGCAAAAAAACGCAGACAGAAACTTCTTCTAAACCAGAAGTCACTGTCCGCGTCCGTTTCCGCCTTGCGGAGCTGTTATCGCGAAATTAAGTATCCATTACTTTAAGCTTAAACCGGCGTCCATTATCACATGGTTCCCAGCTATTTCCCAGCGCTTGACATCATCCCCTTACACGCCCAGTCGTATGTCTCAAGCGCCTGGAACAGGGATATCTCCGCCGTCTGGCGATCGATCTGTTTGCCGAGGAATGCCGCCTGCTCCTGGAGGTATTCCAGTTGGCTTGCCATTCCAAGCTGATACTTTCTCTCCATTGCATTCATGGCCGTTGTTTCGGTTGCCAGCGCGGCATCTGCAAGCTCCAGCGCCGTCTGCTTCTGGTAAATATCGTTATAGAGATTTACCATCGTGGCTCCAATCGTCTCTTCCAGATTTTTGATCGTCCGCTCCATATTCTTCTTGTCCGTGGAACCTTCGGTCATGTTCCTTAAGATCTTATTGTTATATTTTAAATCGTAGTTGTTTTCCAGAGCCGTCTTTTTGTCCGCTTCCAGATTCATTGCGGCAATCCGGTTCATATCAATAGCCGGAACCTCCCTGATATCCGGGTCGGCATTGAACTGCCAGCCAGTAGCTATGCAGAGGCTCTGTTTGACAGAGTCTAAAGAACTGCGCGTCTGTGTGTAAGTGGACTGGAGTGACTGTACATTTTTCTTTGCCGTCAGGATGTCCGCCTGGGTCGCCATACCGAGTCCCGCTCTTGTTTCTGTGGAACGCTGCACGGCTTCCATAATCTCAATGTTTTTCTGGATCACATCCAGACTGCTTTTCATTTGGTTGTAGGAGGCGAACATGGTCTGTACCGACATAATGAGGCCATTCTGCGTTTTTAAATATTTCAGTTTCCTGGATTCGTCGTCATCGTAAGTGCTGTCCGCCGATATATTCTGCTTTAAGGAGCTGTTATCCATCATAGCCGCACCCATATACATCGCATTGTAGGACGACATCAGGCTGCCGATACTGCTGATTCCCGCCTGCTTGAGAACGGCATCGGCCTGGTCTTTGGACATATACTGAAGGGAATTCGCCAAATCCAGAAGAGAATCGGCCGTATCCCTCATATCCTCAGCCTGGCTGGACAGATCGTCGGCCGCATCCTTTAAATCCTGTCTTACGGTTTCCGCATCGTCTTTTGTCTTGGAATCCTTATAGGAGACCTGGTTATTCATATAGGTAGGGTTATATTCCTCCACCAGCATCTGGAGTTCGTCATACTCCATCACGTTGTCCCTGAGCCTGGCCCAAGTCGCTTCGTCATGGGCGAATTCCGGATTTTCCGCCATTACCTGCAGCGGTGACATTACAGCCAGTGAGGCTGCTGCCAGCATCGAAAGAACTGTTTTACTGCAAAGGGCTTTTTTATAACAAAGGACCTTCTTATTATGTTTCATTTCTACTCTCCTTCTGCGCTTCCCTTAAGACATGATCAGGCCTTTTACCGCCCAATCATACTTCTCCATGGCTGAAAATAATTCTATGTCTGCAATTTCTTTGTTCGATTTCGAAGTAAGATATTCCGCCTGGGCGCTCAGATACTCAAGTTTTCCCATCATTCCCAGAGAATATTTCCTGTCTGCCGCCTGCATTTTCTGCTCTGCCGCTCCGTACTCAGAGAGGGCCGCCTCATAGGACTGGCGCTTGGAAATCACTGTGTTATAGAGGCTCTGCAGAGTGGATGCCACATCCTGCTGCGACTGGGCAACGTTTCTCTTCTTCACGTTCCTGGCCGATGAGCCGGAAGCGGAAGTACTTTTTACCGTCTGCAGATCGTAATTGGCACCGACTGCCGCACTGAGATCGTTCTGCGGATTCATCTGATTAATTCTTGCCAAATCTGCAGAGGGCACTGGTCTTATCTCAGGCGTAGAATCATGGTTCCAACCGGTCAGGAGCAAAAGGTTCTGCCTCATATTATCAAGACCGTATTTCAATTGGGCTGCGCCGCTTTCCACCTGTTTTAACGTCTCCTGGGCCGATTGGATGTCCTGGGCTGATTTCATTCCCATCCCCGCCATCCTGTTTGCCGCATCCAGATTGGCCTGCGCCAGCTCTATCTGTTTATTCATCAGCTCCTGTTTGGCCAGCGTCTCGCTGTACTGGATCATCAACTGCTGCGTTGATGCCACCAGTTGGCTTTTCATCTGCCTCAGAGTCTTCTGGGCCGATTTACTGAGTTCTTCATTCGTAAGCTTCTGGGCCTGTTTGCGGAGTTCTTTGGCAGTCTCTTTATAGCTGTTATACAACTCCCGGCTGGTCTCATTCAGACCGTCGGAACGCAGCTCGGCCGCCTCATCCATCAGATCCGACGCATCCTCCCTCAGCTCCCGCGCCGCATCCAGCGACTGTGAACTGTTTACAAGAGTGGAATTAAGCTGCTTATAATTTACATTGTAATTTGCAATCCTGTTGTCGATATCGTTGTAGTCCAGAACCGTATCTTCTGCTCCGGCCCCTGCGCCGTTTATGTAAGTAGTCTGGCCCGAGGGCCCCGCAGCCGCATAAGCGGGAACGGTTAAAGATATTGCCGTCAGAGCCGCAAGAGCCGTTACAGCCATCTGTTTCCGTTTTCTTTTCATTTAAGTTTTCTCACCTCCGCAGCTTTTTGTCCACGGTTTCTATCTGTGTGCAGCCGTCCCCATCAGGGCCGGCTGCAGTCTAACCTCTTACCACGCTACCATTTTACCACACTTTTTCCATTAATCCACATCCAATTCTTCCCTGTGTCCTCTGTTCATCAGTGTATAGTAGATCGGGAGCATCAAAAGCGATAATGTCGTGGATGCTATCAGACCTCCCACGTTTACAAGGGCCATGCCCTGCATCATCTCACCACTGTCTCCGATTGCAAGAGCCATTGGAATCATGGCTACAACCGTCGTCAGGGTTGTCATAAGAATAGGGCGGAGCCTTGTCGCTCCGGCTTCAATCAGGGCCGTATCGCGATCCATGTTGCTCCTGTACTGGTTTGCCGTATCCACATAGAGAATACCGTTGTTAACAACCGTACCGACCAGCATCAGGAATCCCAGAAGGGACGGCATACTGATGGTCGCATTGGCCAGGAACATGAGGCCGAATGAACCAATCAAACTGAACGGGATTGTCGTCATAACCATGATTGAGAACTTCGGTGACTCAAACTGGGCTGCCATGACTACGAAAATAAGGAAAATAGCCAGGGCAATAGCGCCAGCCAATGCGGAGAATTCTTCCGCCATCGCTTCATCCATGCTGTTCTGTGCTCTTGTGATGCTCTCAGACATGTTTGGAAGCACCACCTCTTTATAAATCGCCGTTTCAAGGGAATCCTGATCATCTTTGGCAATTCCCTTTACAAAGTCACCCGTAATCGTTACCTGATATTCTTTATCGCTCCTGATAATGTTCTGCGGGCTGTCTTTAAAATAAATATCGGCAATGTCGGTAAGGGCTACGGAACCGCCTGTCGGCGTGTCTAATACAATTCCCTTTACCTGATCAATGGCGTCGTATTCGCCGTCAGGATACTCAACCATTACACTAATCTCGCCGCCGTCCACATCCAGTGTGGTGGCTTCCTTACCGCTCAGCATCAGGTTGACCGTACCGCCCACCTGTGCCGGAGTCAGTCCCTCGGCCGCCGCCTTCAGCGGATCCACATCAATCTTGACAACCGGTGCGGAGTTTTCCAGGGATGAATGGATTCTTGTCACTTCGGTGCGGTGCTTCAGCGCCTGGACAATCTTATCCGACGCCTCTTTCAGCTCATCGTATTGGGTACTCTGCAGAATATATTCGACTCCGTCATTTCCGCCGCCCATCATGCTCATAGCGCTCTGGGAGGAGAGAGTGATATTGGTATCAGGAATCATGGTCAGAACCGGTCTCCACTCATCCACCACCTCATCCGTGGTCCTTTTTCTGTCGTCTTTTAAGTAGGCTGTCAGCGATGCCGACGAACCTCCTCCTATGCTGAGTCCGCTGCTTCCGTATGAAAGCATGTAGGAATCCACATCCTCATCTTTGGAGACATACTCTTCAACTTTGGTCAGTATCTCATTGGCCTTATCGATTCCCAGACCCGGTCTCAATTCCACCGTTACGGAAACAGTGCCCTGATCATTGGCGGGCATCAGCTCCATTTTAAGCTGTGTTGCAAGGAAAATGGAAATAACCAGCAGCCCTACTGTGGTCAACATAACTGTTTTCTTCTTTGGCAGAAGAGATTTCATAATCCCTCTGTACCCATTCTGCATCTTCTCCACAAGACCGGAAAGAGGGGCGTTGTTTCTTTCCTTCGGCCGGTACATCATGTAACATAACGGTACAATGGTCATAGCGGAAATGAGTGATGCAACCATACAGAATACAATTGTAAATCCAAGAGGTTTAAACATCTGCCCCGTCATGCCGGACAGGAATGCCAGCGGCAGGAATACAACGCAGGTCGTAGCCGTTGAACCGATGATAGACTGAATTACAATGCTGCTGCCTTCCAGCGCCGCCTTGTGGAACTCGTTAAATCCTTTTCCACTTGTGGAACGGAAACAGCTCTCCAATACTACGATGGAGTTGTCTACCATCATACCGACGCCCAGCACCAGGCTTCCCAGCGTAATAACGTTGAGTGAGAATCCCATTACTCTCATCATGACGAGGGCTGCCAGAATCGATACCGGAATGGACGTACCTACGATCAGGGACGCCTTCATGTCTCCGAAGAACAGGAAAATAATCACCATGGAAATGATGACTGCCGCTATCATCGTCTGCAGCACGCTGATCAGGGAGCTGTTGATCTGATCACTGTTGTCATTTACTACAACGATTTCAAGTTCCGGATTTACTTCAGTTAAATGAGAAATTGTTCTGTTAACTGCTTTGGATACCTCCATCGCCGAACTTTTCTGCTGTTTTTTAACACCAAGGGCAATTGTATCCTTGCCGTTATAGCGTCCGATACCGGCCGCATCCTTTAATGTGGAGTTGATGTTGGCCACATCCTCAAGGTAAATTGTGTTACCGTTGCCAAGCGTGATCGGTATCCGTTTCAGGCTCTCCATATCATTGAACTCGACACCCGTGGTAACAGAGAGGCTCTGGCTTCCCACCTCGGTACTTCCGGCCGGATACGCCAGGTTGGCGGAAGCTACCGCCGTAACCAGGGAGTTCATGCTCAGATGATACTGTTTGAGTTTCTCCGGGATTACTTCCACCTTGATATACTCTTCCCGTCCGCCGCTGATGTCTACGCTGGCAACGGAAGAAATCTTCTCAATCTCGGGAACGATTTTCTCGTCCACATAGTTATAAAGGTTATCTGCCTTGTCATTGTTGACTGCCAGATACATGGTTGCCTGGTCGTTGATGTTGAACTCCATGATTGTCGGGGTATCCACATCATCCGGCAGGCTGCTCTTCATGGCATCCGTCTTTTTCTTTAAGTCGGAATACGCTTTATCCATATCCGTGCCGTATTCATACTGCAGAAGGACCATGGACATATTTTCATTGGAATAGCTGTTTACGGATTTTATTCCGTTCAGGGTTCCAATCTCATCCTCTATCGGTTTGGTAACCAGTTCGTCAACGTCCTCCGGGTTGGCTCCCGGATATACGGCAAATACTACCATCATCGGCATTTCCATCTCCGGAGTCAGCTCCAGTTTTGATGAAAAAACGGATGAAATACCAAATACGATCAGACAAAGAACTGCCAGGATCGTTGTGACCGGGCGTTTCAGGACGCTTCTTGTTAATCCCATTTAATGGCCTCCTTATTTCGCATCTGCTTCTGTCGTGTTTTCCGTCATGTCTGTTGATGCGCCGTCTGCTTCGCCGGCAGTCTCATCTCCGGCGGTTTCTCCCAGGATTTCCACCTGTGAACCCTCAAACAGCTCGGAACTCCAGGTAATAATTACGTCATCTTCCGTGGTGAGGCCGTCCGTAATCTCTGTTTTATCCGCATCATAGATGCCCACTTCCACCGGCACTTCATGTACCGCACTGTCTTTATATGTATAGACCATGGCATTTCCGCCCTGATAATAGATTGCGTCGGTTGGAACCATCATGACATTCTCGGCCTTACTGGAGGTCACATAAAGTTTTACCTGTGCCCCTGTAGCCAGCGCATCCGCGCCTTCCAGGGATGCTTTTACCTTAAATAGTCCTGTGGATGCGTCTACCATGGAACTGATCTCTGTAATCACGCCGTGGTATTCGCTGCCGTTTTTCTCTACCCGTATCGGATCTCCCATGTTCAAGCTGTTTATAACACGCTCCGTAACATTAAAAGATACCGCTTTTGTGCCCTCTCCGGAAATAACACAGAGAACATTAGACTGTGCCACGTTGTCATGTACTTCTACGTTAAAACTCTCTACAAGTCCTCCGATAGGAGCCGTAATCGTACTGAATTCAATCTGGTTGTCATAGGAGAGCTTTGCCGCATCATACTGAAGCTTTGCCAGCTTCGCGCTGCTCTGTACCTGCTCATACTGCTGCTGGGAAATATCGCCGCTCTGAAGCAGGACGCTCATTCTCTGAAGGTTTGTATTGGCATCCTGAAGGGAGACCGATGCCGTGTCTAACTGAATCTTTGCGCCATCCACCTGTTTCGTATCGATATGCAGCAGTTTCTGTCCTTCCTCCACATAATCTCCTGCCTTTACATAGACATCTGTGACCTCTCCGGCTACTTTCGGTATAATATAGACGATGTCAGACGGTTCGACGGTACCGGTTAACCCGGTAAACAGTTCAATATTTCCAATCTCAGGCTTCTGTATGGAAACCAGCGGAATGGATGCCGCCGCCACCTGCTCCTTGGGCTTTAAAAACCTGGGCACAATAATTGCCGCTGCTGCCACAATCACTACTGCTGTAATGATTACACTTTTTTTCTTCATGTTGTCCTCCTGTTTTGTCCTCTTTCTT
>CATWBR010000209.1 GCA_958349075.1 uncultured Clostridium sp. | reverse complement strand
TTAAATCCCTGCTCCACGAAATAGCCGAAGGCGCCCGAATGATCTTTGTGGCAATGTGTGAGAAATAGGAAGTCTGCGCGGGCCAGTTCGTCTGCTGTCACTGTTGGCCACGGAACCGGATCCGTATCCATGATACCGCAGTCCACGATATAATACCGCCCTTCTGTTCCGTATTCTATCATAAAGCAGCTGCGTCCGTGCTCTCCGTATCCGCCCTTTATCTTAATTCTTCTCATAGATATACAGCCTCTCTCTGGCTATGCCGGCAAAACCTTCCCTGCCCTCTTCCAGATATTCTTGATGGAGCAGGCAGAATCCCTCTCCATCCCGGGTCTGCACTTTCACGCGGTAAACTCCTCCCTCAAACGTAGACATCGCCACCGTGACCGGGATTGTATTTTCACCCTCTGCCTCCTGCCATCCGCATTCTTCCGGACGGAAACGCAGCTCTGCTCTGCCGGGCAATGACGGCTCGGCCGCAGCCTCCATGTTTTTAGATGCTTCAAAATGCAGTCCGGTCAGTTTTCGTCCGCCCAGGCTCACCTCACAATATTTTTCTGAACAGGAGGCGATATTGGCTTTTATCAGGCAGTTTCCCGCCCCGAGAAGCCCTGCCACCATGCTTGTCCTCGGCTGAATGTAGCAGGCAGACGGCACATCCATCTGATCAATCACGCCGTTATTCATCACAATAATCCGATCCGCCATGGCAAATGCCTCCGACGGATCATGCGTTACATGAAATACCGTTGTCTTCAGGGAATGGAACAACTGGGCCATCTCCGTGCGCATCTCAATCCTTAACTGTATATCGAGATTGCACAACGGCTCATCCAGGAGAACAATAGCCGGTTTCGTGATAAGCGCTCTGGCGATTGCCACTCTCTGCTGCTGCCCTCCGGACAATTCGGACGGGTACTGTTCCAGCAGCCCTTCCAGATGAAGCAGGGTTACCACTTCGTTAAGCCGGCTCTCCATTTCTTCTTTACCCATCTTTTTCACCTTCAGGCCATAAAGAATATTGTTCCTTGCCTTCATATGGGGCCAGAGGGCGAAATCCTGAAAAACCATATTAATGCTGCGGTTCTGGACAGCCACCATTTTGTTTACCGCGGATACCTGTTGCCCATGTATGGCCACGGTTCCCCCATCCAGAGGAAGAATTCCCGCTATTATATTAAGCAGAGTCGATTTGCCGCAGCCGGATGGTCCCAGAACGCTGATAATCTCGCCCTCCTCTACGGAAAGATTAATACCCTTCAGGATTTCTTTCCTTCCAAATAACTTTCTTACATCGTTTATCTCCAATATTTTCTCCATATCTATTCCTCTAATCTGTTTCCGGAGCCGTCTGGTCCGAATCACACTGCCACCCATCCGGCTCCCGCGTTAAACTGCAGCTAATCACCGGTTGATGTTTACCCGTCTGCGCCAAATTCATTAAATATTCCAGAATCAGCATGATCCCTATGATAAATGCCGCCCCCACAATCGTGGCCGCCGCCGCGTACCCGAACTTTAGATCATTGTATGAATCGCTGATATAGACGGGCAGAGTGCTGTAGTTGGGCGGATATAAAATCGTAGTAATCGCAAGATTAAATACACTTCCCCCAAAAGCCGCCAGAACCGCCGACACGACACTGCCGTGCAAAAGAGGGAGTAAAATGGTACGGGTTCTTCTGCCGAATCCGGCTCCCTGCACCTGGGCCGCAATCAGCAGGCTTTTCGGCACCTTTGCCATTCCTCCGACCAGCACACGGTTAATCAGAGGAATGGCCGCGGCCACGCTGGCCAGGACAAGAATGGACGGTTTTCCATACAGATGCAGCCCCAGTGGCGTCAGCCACTTCTGGTTCCAGACAAATATGTAGCCGATGCCCAGCACGACTCCCGGAACCGCCATTGCTATCAGTGTCATCATATCGATTACCTTTTTTAATTTGAACAGGGAGTAGGTCAGAACATATGCAACACAGAAACCGATAACTATTCCGATCACCGCAGCTACCCCCGCCAGGCTGAGGGAGTGCTTGACGCCTGTCAGAAGCTGGCTTCCCGTCTGAAATACTTTTGCATAATTATCCAGTGTAAACTGGAACCGCTGGATACTCACCGAATTTGAAAACGACATAATCAGGTTGGAACCAACCGGAATTCCAAGGGCAGCCAGACAAAAACAGAAAGTCACTGCCGTAAGCGCCGCCGATTTTACCCGGCCGATCTGCTGCGGTGTTACCTGCTCTGTCCCATTGTCCAGAAAGTCGTATTTGCGTTTTCCCATGGCGACATATTGGATAATCATGGCAGCCATAATCATAATCATCAGATAGAATGACAGTACCCCCGCCATATCAAAGCGTACCGGGGAAGAACAGATAGCGCTGTAAATCGCATAGGGCAGAGTCGGGAAGGAGTATACGGCCGTAATCGTTGACGACATCCCATAATCACCGACCGTGTCCATAAAAATCAGCATAGCCGCCGAACAGTACGCCGGAATACAGAGAGGGAGCTGGACACTCAGCCATGCCCTGAATGGGCTGGCGCCATTCATCCTCGCCGCGTGTATAAGCCTGGCCGGATGCCATTCCATGGCGGTTTTAATTGTGACATATGCGAGAGGATATTTGCATAATACCATGACGCTGACCAATCCCCAATAACTGAACACGAAGCCGCTGACCCCTTCGATTCCCAGCCATGCGCTCGCTATCCCGTTGCCGGATGCAAAGTAGACCCAGCCCTGGGCCAGAATAAAAGAAGGTACAATCATCAGAATCCAGCTGACAATATCGAGAAACCTCGCCCCGAAAAAGCTGTATCTGACCCTGACGTGTGCAAGAAACGCTGCCAGAAGGAGGCCAATCACCGTCGTTCCGATACTGAGGAAAAAGGAGTTGAAAAATGCTTTTTTCCACAGAGGACGGACAAAAACATCGAGGACCAGCTTCAGATTTGCCAGATTAAATTTTTCTATTTGCAGCCCCGGGCATACAACCTGAAATAGTACTGCTGCCAATGGCAGCAGTACTAACAAAATCAGGATTGCAAGGATACTAAAGCCCGCTGCGTTATCCTTACTCTTCATTTTTCCCCCGCTCTTACTGTGCCGACATGTCTGCAAACCAGGCCTTGATGTCAGCTTCATTTTCTGCACCGAATTCAATATCTGCCACAGCCATTTTAGCATTTGCATCGCGTTCCGGTTTCAGGGTCACGCCCTGGACAGACGGTTCAAAATAGCCTTCATCCCCAGTATCAACCAGTTTCTGCTGTGTATCGGGATCCAGGAGGAAATTGACAAATGCTTTTGCAATCTCCTCCTGCTCCGTCCCGGCGCTGACAGCCGCCACACGGGTGGAACCCGGAGCTCCTTCTTCCGGCCAGATAATCGATATCGGCTCTCCGCTTGCCTTCATATCGTAAGCGTTTGTCTCCTGGAGCAAAGCAACAGAAATCTCGCCACTGGCCAGAGCCTGTACGACCTGAGGATTTTTAGGGAATACCTTCAGACCCTGGGAAAACATCGTCTGGAAATACGCTTTCCCCCCGTCAAGACCAAGGCTGTCCATAAAATAGGCTGCCAGAGGATATGCCGGCGCCGCTACTCCCGGATCCGCCATACCGACTTTGCCGCTGTATTTCACATCGGTCAAATCCGCAAAGGTTTTCGGTGCGTCCGCTTCATCGAATACATCCGTACGGTATACAAGCACACCCGCTGCATGGATATCGGTGGGATAGAAACATTTATTATCCGGAACCAGTTTCCTGGAAAACTCCGTCAGATTAGCTGCATTCTCCGGTTCCCAATCTGTCAGGAGCTGTCCTTCGCCGACCAGGTTATATACGTCATACATAGAGTCTATCCATACCACATCCCACTGGGGATTTCCCGCTTCTGCGGCAATCCGCGACATTGTCTCCGCACCGTTTCCCGCTACCACCTCCACATCATACCCGGTTGCTTCCTTAAACAGTTCCGGAATGACGGCGTCAAAATCGTTCAGATATACCACCAGAGGCTTTGTCTGAACTGCCTTGCCCTTATCCGTACCGCCGCCTGCGTCTGTTGCCGCCTCCGTATTTTCTGCCGTGTCTTCTGCCGCTACGGCGGCCGTCGTCGGAACGGCACCCGTTGAAGCGCTGCCGGACTGGCAGGCGGCTAAGGATGATGCCGCCATGATACAGGTAAGCGCCGCCGCTGATTTTCTAAGTATGTTCTTTCTCATTCGTGTTTTCTCCATTCCTCAATTATTCGTAGTTGATTCCAATGCATTAATTCTACGACATTCTTGTAAGATGTAATATCACAGTCAGGTAAAACGTTTGTAAATCTTATTTTTACATTTACCGATTTTATCAGATGAGCTTATTATCATGAAAACGATACCTGCCCGCTTCGCGCACAGATCACCGCCTGCAATCATAACCACCCGTCAAACGCAACATCATTCACTCTTAAGTTTATGATGTTGCGCAAAGCAGGTGGTTTTCTGTTTCGCACGTCTCCGTTCCTGGCCACAGGAACTCCAACGCACTCAACTGGCTAAAGCCATAATAAAAAAAACAGGAACCGGGGTTCCTGCTCTTTTGTCATCGTACTATTTTATTTCAACAATCCTGACTGCACTTATTTCAGACGCTCTCACCATGTTTCAGCAGCGCCTCCGCCACAAACATATCCTCCGGCGTTGTCACTTTAATATTCCGGTAAGATCCTTCCGTCAGCCTCACCTTAACTTCCGTCATCGACTCCACCACCATGGCGTCGTCGGTCACGCCCAACTGGTATTCGACACAGCTCATCATTTTATCATAGGCTCCCCTGATCAGCGGATAGGAAAAACCCTGCGGGGTCTGAGTCGTCCAGACTTTGTCCCGCTCCGGCGTCATCCTGGCAAAACCGGCATCGTCGGAAAGCTTTACCGTATCCTTGGACGGCATCCCCGCCACGCACGCCCCATGACGCATGGAGTCCTCCATCACCCGGGCAATCACCCCTGCATCGGCAAACGGCCTCGCCCCGTCATGAACCAGGACATAATCTCCCTGACCGTATCCCCCCTGAGCCTCCAGACATTTAAGTCCTTCATAAACAGAGTGATAGCGTTCTTTTCCCCCGGATACCACGGCCAAAATTTTATGAAATCCGTACTTCTCTATAATCTCTTTCCGGCAGTACTCTATTTCTTCTTCGCCCGTCACAAGCACAATATCATCCACCGGTTCATCCTCAAATGTTTTCAGTGAATAATAGATAAGAGGTTTTCCGTCCAGAAGCATGTACTGCTTTTGGACTTTGCTGTTCATTCTGCTGCCTCTGCCTGCCGCCAGTACGACAGCCGCAAATCGGCCTGCTTTGTTTAAAGCGGAAACCGCATTTTCCGGTACGTCTTCCGTCTTATCCCTCATTCTTTCCAGATCTTGACGCGGCCCTTTGTCCATAATCAACGTTCCCCCAGCTTCAAATTCGGCACTGCATTGAGATCCCAGGCGGCCCTGGAACCGTTGATGTATTCATAATAGGCAGCCACACCAATCATGGCCGCATTGTCCGTACAGTAAACAGGAGACGGATGATAGAATTTGAGCCCGGCTTTGCGGCAGGCCTCCTCCATTCCTTCCCTGAGGGCAGTGTTTGATGCAACGCCTCCGGCTATCGCAACCTTGTCATAGCCATACTCCCTGGCTGCTGCAATTGTTCTTGTGACCAGAACTTCCACTACCGCGTTCTGAAAAGAGGCCGCGAGATCGGGAACTACTATCTCTTCTCCCGTCATTTTTGCATGGTTAATATAATTAAGAACAGCCGACTTCAGGCCGCTGAAGCTGAAATCATAGGGATTCTCTCCGACTTTCGCTCTCGGAAATTCCACAGCGTGCTTGTCTCCGCCCTGTGCAGCCTTGTCCACCTTAGGTCCTCCGGGGTAGCCCAGGCCCACAGCCCTTGCCACTTTGTCAAAGGCCTCACCGGCGGCGTCGTCCCTTGTTCTTCCTATAATCTCAAATTCCCCGTAGTCCTTCACGATGACAAGGTGTGTATGCCCTCCGGAAACAATAAGGCAGACAAACGGCGGTTCCAGATCTGCATTCTCAATAAAATTGGCCGATACGTGCCCTTCTATATGATGGACTCCCACCAAAGGTTTTTTGGCGGCATAGGCCAGGGCCTTCGCCTCGGCCACTCCAACTAAAAGCGCACCTACCAGGCCAGGGCCGTAGGTGACTGCAATTGCCGTAATTTCCTCCAGGGTCATGCCCGCCTCTTTCAGAGCGCTTTCAATCACCTGATTGATCTTCTCAATATGTTTCCTGGAAGCAATCTCCGGAACAACACCCCCATAAAGTGTATGAAGGGCAATTTGTGATGATATGACATTTGAGAGCACCTGGCGGCCGTTTTTCACCACGGAGGCTGCGGTCTCGTCACAGGAGCTTTCAATTGCAAGAATATAAACATCTTCATCCGTTGTATGTTTTTTCATGGCGCTTCTCTTCCTCCCGCTTCCTAGTCTTCTTCAAAACCCAGCTCTGCCGTCCAGCCATCCCTTGCTGCTTTCGCCTCAGGGAATATCTCTCTGACCTTATCCATATATTCCTCCGGCCTGGTAAGGGAAGGGCTGTAATGGGTAAGCCACATCTGGGCAGGTTTCGCCGTCTTTGCGAGGTTCGCCGCCTCATACATTGTCATATGCTTGTACTCTCTGGCCTTGGACTCTTTACCGTCCTCACCGTACATTCCTTCACAAATAAACAGATCCGCATCCTGTGCATATTCCGCAATCACGGGCACCGGTCTGGTGTCCGTACAGTAGGTGACGCGGATTCCCTTTCTGGCTGCTCCTAAAACCATATCCGGTGTCAGAATGCGTCCGCCGTCCTCCACAGTATCCCCTTTCTGAAGCCTGCTCCAGAGCTTCTGAGGGATCTGCTGTTCTCTTGCCCGCTCCACATCGAACCGTCCTTTTCTTGGAATAGAAACAGAATATCCATAGCAGGTGACATTATGATTCACCTTGTATGCATCAATCACATAAGGTCCTATCTCAAATTTTTCCCTTGGTTCCGTCATCTCGATAAATTGAAGCGGAAACGGAAGTTCCGGCGCGATAGTCCTGAGAGCGCCGACCACCCGTTCCAGGCCCTTCGGCCCAATCATAATTACGGGCTCTGTCCGCTCCGCATTTCCCATCGTCAGCAAAAGCCCCGGAAGGCCGCTGATATGATCCGCATGGTAATGGGTAAAACACATTACATCGATCGGTTTCGGACTCCATCCCTTCTCCTTCAGCGCCACCTGAGTTCCTTCCCCACAGTCTATTAATAAATTGCTCCCGTCACAACGGGTCATCAGCGATGTCAGCCACCTGTACGGCAGCGGCATCATCCCCCCTGTTCCCAGCAGACAAACGTCTAACATGTAAAATCCTCTTTTCTATTTCATCCTGTCATATAGTTCTCCCAAATCATACCATAAAAGGAAGACAGGTTGCAAGGGGATTTAGTTGAGCAGATGAGGACGCTGCCGGCAGGCCAGGGGCCGGGGTGGTGAGAGGTGTGTATGAGTCTTCAGTCCCGGGGATAGGATGTGGTGAGGAGGGAATCCGGCAGAATGAATTACTCCGGGGACCGTTTGCACTCGGTGGAGTGCACAGCGGATGCTAAGCTCGAAAAAACCTCGCTAAGCGCCGGCGGACTCCAATGTCCCCTGCGCAATTGATTCTGCCTCCTTCCCCCGGGCAG